>NZ_JBFRKI010000041.1:0-13639 GCF_041469245.1 Vibrio sp. 10N.286.51.B11
TGTTGCTGTTGCTGTTGCTTCTGAGCCTGTTCGACAATCTCTAGGTTCTTCTTCGCATAAGCATGTTCAGGGTTGCTTTCAAGAATACGTTGATACTCTTGGATCGCTTGGTCGTACTTACCTTGTTGGGCTTGAGCGTTAGCAAGGTTGTAGCGAGCATCTTCACTAGAAAGCTCTTGCAGCGTCTGCTCTGCGGCTTCGAAATCACCGGCTTTGTATTGAGCAATGCCTTTCCACTCTTGTTGGGTGAACTGTTCAGCAGCTTGTTGGAAGTCCTCGTCCTGATACAGCTGATAGCCTACTTGATCATTGGTTTTCCACGGGTTCGCAAACGCAGTATTTGGTTGGCTAAAAGAGATAACTCCAGCTAAGGCACACCAAATAACCCCTTTCCTGAATAATCCAAGTGCCGGAAGTAATAGCAAAGGCAGTAACCAGAAACCGTTGTTCACTCTGGTGTTGAGTGAGTTCTTGGTCTTGGTTACTTCCGATGTTGTTGCAACGCGGTCGAGGTAGCTCGCGATGTGTTCAACATCTGAGTTATCAAATTGAACTTCAGTGAACGTGCCACCATAGCTGCGTGTAAGCTCGCGCATGTTCTTCAAGTTGGTTCTTGCCACCACGGTTTGTCCTGAGTCGCTTTGCAGCATCGACCCCGTAGGTAACGAGATTGGCGCACCGTTTTCACTCCCTACAGCTAGAATCGACAATGTCCAATCGTTGCCAGAGAGTAGGGAGTCGATCTGCTTCTTCTCTTGGTCATCGATGTCATCAGCAATCAATACCAAATCACCTTGGTAGATCTTCGCGCGAGTCATCATATCAATCGCAAGCTTAACGGCTGATGCGGCATCACCACCTTGATAAGGCATGATATCTGGCGATAGGTTAGGCACTAGGTTTTTGATGGTGTTGATGTCTGACGTTAGCGGGCTAATGGTGTAAGCATCCCCAGCATACGCCACCATGCCTGTTAGCCCTTCCTTCCATAATGAAAGCAGATCAAGAGCCTTGTATCGCGCTTGAGTTAAGCGATTCGGCTTAATATCGGTGGCATACATTGACATCGACATGTCCATGATCACAACTCGTGCCTGCGTTTTTTCAAAGCTTGGTTGTTCGTTTTTCTCGAAGCTTGGCCCAGCTAACGCAATAACGCCGACCAGCCACCAAATACCGAAGTAAGTACTGCGATTTTTCGATGGCTTGCTTGATTCTGGCGCCAAGTAACGGGCGATGTGTGACGCGAGTAATCCTTGTTTGGACTGTGTCTTGCTCAGCCACCAAATAGCGGGCAGCACGGCAAGCGCCAAGAACCAATATGGGTAGATAAAAGTAAAGTTAGACATTGTTTCTCCTAATGGCTAACAGCATAAATGCGAAGAACATTGCCGCCGACAGTGGCCATACAAACCACTCTTGTTGCGGTCGCCAGATCTTAGTGGCGTTCGTCACGGGCTCTAACTGGTTAATGGTGTCGTAAATCGTCGCTAACTCTTTGCTGTCACGCGCTCGGAAGTACTGACCGCCGGTGCGTTTGGCAATTTCTATTAGTGTACGTTCATCCAAGTCTTGAGCAGTATTGACTTTGCGCGTCATGAAGAACTCTTTGACCATCATCTCGCCTGCACCGACACCCACGGTGTAAATCGTTGCGTCGTATTTCTTTGCAATATCCGCCGCTTCTAATGGGTCTAATACCCCGGCGGTATTACTGCCGTCGCTGAGTAGAATCATTACACGTTGGGGCGCATCGCTATCGACAAAGGTTTTGGTGGCAAGACCAATACCATCACCAATCGCTGTTTGAGTACCAATCAGCTTTAACACCGCTTGATTGAGCTGTTGTGAAAGCGTATCTCTATCTAGCGTAAGCGGGGTCTGCAAGTAGGCGTGATCAGCAAATAACACCAGTCCAACTCGGTCGCCTTTTCGTCGCTCAATAAAGTCACTCAATACGCGTTTCACCGCCGACAAGCGGTCGATGTATTCGCCATTGAACTGCATGTCTTCTTGGCTCATCGAATAGGAGAGGTCGACAACTAACATTAAATCACGATGCTTCGGCTGAAACTCCACCGGTTCGCCATACCATACAGGGCGTGCGCTCGCCGTAACCAGCAGAAGCCAGATAATCACGGACAACGCCTTTGGTAAGCGACTGCTCGGTGTTTTGGTATTGCTGTCTTCTGGCAGAAATGGAAGCCTTAGGGCATTGCTCGATTCTGACTTTGGTGAGAACAAGTAAACGAGCAACGGCAGTGGCGCGATGAAGAACATCCACCACCAAACGAACTCGATGTTTAGCAAGTCCCTGCTTAGAAACATAGTGCTTAGAAAATCACTCATAACGACCTCGCTTTGGAGGAAGTGCTTTGCGAAGCCAAGTTTCGCAATCATTAACCAATTGCTGTTGAGCCTTTTTCTGTTCGTCGTTCATTAGGGCTACATCTTGATAGAGCGCTTGTTGCCACTGGGATTGTTTTGCTACAAATAACGGCTTCGCCAATTGCGCATCTAAGAACTTCAACCAATCATCACCAGACAAACCTGCAATTTTTTCACGAGGGAAATAGCTCAGTGCTGCTTGACGAAGGATGCGTTGTGCTTTGCTCGGAGACAAGCCATCTTGGGACTGACTATTGCTAAAGTAAGACAGTGCTTCTTGCTTCGCCTGTTGATTGTTTTTTCTACGTTTTACAATGAAAAACACCAAAGCAATCAGGGCAATGGCTGTGATAACCACTGCCCACCAACCCCACGCCAAAGGCCACCAAGTCGGTGCATCTGGCGCAATAACCGGACTTAAATCTAAGGGCTGTTTCATGACTGAGCTCCTGATATCTGGCTCATGAGTGACTGCGCACTCGACAGCGAGCTATAAGGTATCGCGAGAGACAACCCCATCTGTTGCAGCTGCTGTTTCTTAAGCGAAAAAGCATGGTTAAGCTTTTGCTTTTCTTTATTAGAAGAGAAATTAAACCATTGAGTTTTGCTACCATCGGTGACCTGTTTAGAACCTTTATAGGCGGTTTCACCCTGCTCTAGCGGATCGTAGAAATGCACCAGACGTACTCTGTTGTGCCTCCGAATTTGACTGATAAGTGAGTAGTCACTTTCTTGGTAGCGCACAAAATCACTGAGCATAATAATATCGCTTCCTTTAGGGCAAAGCTGGTGCAGAGATTTCAGCCCATGCTCTAAGGTTGTGTCATTATGATTGTCGTGATGAGTCAGCGCTGCATTATTGATTTCTATGACTTTTTGCAAAATACGCAGTGGAGCATGGTTGCTTGCACTTGGCTTAATCTCAATGACCTCTTTGCCAGTATCGATCACCGCGCCAATTCGATCTTTTTGAGCCACAGTAAGCCAGCACAGTTGGCTAGCAAAGTGTGCAAGTTGAACCGATTTCAGCAACAAGGTTGAGCCGAAAATCATACTGCTTGATAGATCCAAGAATAAAATGACAGGCTGTTCTCGTTCTTCAGAGAAAAGTTTGGTATGCGCTTTGCCCGTTCTGGCTGTTACACGCCAATCAATGCTGCGAATGTCATCTCCCGCTTGATATTGACGAACTTCAGAGAAATTCATCCCGCGACCTTTACGGTTGCTCTCGTGTTGGCCGTTAAGCTGTGACCAAAGGCTCTTGGCGGGAGGCAACCAGCGAACAGACTGCGCTTTGTATTGCAGAAGTTCGTCCAGGTTTAACGTGACACCGTCACTATGGTTGGGTAGTTGATTATTCATGCGCGTATCCCTATGCGCTGCCAACCAATGAAATAAGGTGTGCGATCACTTGGTTTGCGGTGACACCTTCAGCTTGTGCGTGGTAGCTGCGCAGTAGACGGTGGCGTAACACAGGGAATGCCATCGCTTGAACGTCTTGTGGAGTGACGTAATCTCGTCCTGCAAGCCAAGCGTGAGCGCGGGCACAACGGTCTAACGCAATGGTTGCACGCGGGCTGACACCCATGTCTAACCATTGATCAAGTTGGTCACTGTATTGCTTAGGTTGGCGAGTCGCCATAACCAGTCTGATGATGTACTGCTCAATGGTGTCTGCCATGTGAATGTTGAGCACTTCTTGGCGCGCTTCAAAGATCGTTTGCTGAGATATCTGTTGTGGCTGAGCTGATTCGTTACCTTGAGCCTCACCACGGTTGAGTCGTAAGATCTCAAGCTCGCTTTCCATATCTGGGTATTCAACCTCTAGGTGAAGCAAGAATCGGTCTAACTGAGCTTCCGGTAGCGGGTAAGTCCCTTCTTGTTCAATTGGGTTCTGTGTTGCCATTACCAAGAACAACTCAGGCAGCGCGTAGGTTTTTCGACCGGCAGTTACTTGTTTCTCTGCCATTGCTTCCAGCATTGCCGCTTGAACTTTCGCCGGAGCTCGGTTGATCTCATCCGCTAGAATCAGCGAGTTGAAAATCGGGCCTGATTGGAAAGTGAACTCCCCAGTCTCAGGACGGAAGATGTCGGTACCCGTCAAATCAGCAGGTAACAGATCGGGAGTGAATTGAATGCGGTGGAAGTGACCCTCAACACAATCAGCCAATGATTTTACTGCGCGAGTTTTTGCTAAGCCGGGAGGTCCTTCAACGAGGATATGACCATCCGCTAAAAGGGCGATCATCAGTTGCTTAACGAGCTCTTTTTGACCAATGATTTGAGACTCTAGATAGTTTTGAAGGACTTCGAAATTTGTTTTGTGCATTTTGGACTCTCTGGGTATCCATTTGATTTTTATTTTGAGTATTGGTCACTGATTTCGAGGAAAAAGTTCCAGTACATTTGCGTAATTTATTTTTTCAAAATTGGAAATATTTACAAGTGGTTAGCTAAAAAAATCGTTAGGTTGTGATTATTACTATATCAATTGGTTTTTATATACAAAAGCTCGGCGGTGGGGAGTGGTTTGAGTTCGGTTGGGTCTCAGGGGGTGAGAACTAAAATTGACTCTCGACAATGCGGTATTTGCTTAGTTAATTCATGCTCAAGGTGAATATTTCTAATTGTTACATCATATTTGCAGTTTTTTGAGAAGAAAGTCTCTAGTTTTATTGGTTGTGGCCGATACATCACTCAGATTGTGCATTGCTTGTTGGAGTGCACTAAAAAAGTCCTGTTCAGGGTATACCAATAACGAGCGATTCTTTTTAAAGGTCCAAATATGTTTAAAACTAACTCTCTGAGTATCAAGCAAAAAGTTGTACTTGGAATTACCTTTGCGGTTCTTGCATCGACAGTGATTGTCGGCGCAATGGCACAACAACAAGCAAGAGATGTATTAAGTCATCGATTGATCGATATTGAACTTCCAGGAATGCTAGAGCGAATCAATGGTGAAATTGACCGAGAAGTCTCTCAGCTATTACTAGCGGCGGAGCAAATTGCTTCAAATGAATTTATTTCTGATGCTATCGAATCGACCGATCGCGATCCCGCACTAGAAAATAAACTGGTGAAACAGCTGAACAATGTTCGTAACCAGTATCAGTTGAACGATGCCTCAGTGGCGAACCGTCAAACTGCTTACTACTGGAACCAAAATGGCTTCCTACGTCAGTTAAACCAACAGCAAGATGGTTGGTTCTTTGGCTTTACGCAATCTGGACAGCCGACCATGGTGAGCATGTTCCAAGAAGCCAATGGCGAAGTGAAGATGTTTGCTAACTACCAACAGCCTTCTGGTTTGGCGATGTCTGGTCTATCAAAGTCGATGGATGACATGGTTAACCTGCTGAACGGTTTCAAGATTGAAAATACCGGTTTTGTCTTCTTAACCGATAGCCAAGGTGATGTTCAAATTCATCGCGAGCGTTCTCGCAGTGACTCTTCACTTCAACAACTTTACGGTCCTCAAGCAAGCCAACTACTGAACAAGTCGGGCTTCAACCTGATTACTACAGAAAGCCAAGGCCAAGAGCTGTTCGTGGCGAGCTTGTATGTGTCTTCAATGGACTGGTTCGTTATTGGTGTGGTACCAACCGGTGAAGTGTTTGCTGAGCTTGATGCGACTGCGCAGAAGATGCTGATCATGACTGCGGTTGTGGCGTTAGTCTTTATCCTAATGGGCGTAGTTCTGGCGAACAGCATTACTCAACCGATCAAGCTTTTGGCTAAGCGTTTCGGCGACTTAGGTGAAGGCGACGGTGACCTTGCACAGCGTATCGAAGTGAAAGGCAACGATGAAATTGCACAGCTTTCAAAAGGCTTCAACGGATTCATTGAAAAGATTCACGAGTCGATGAAAGAGGTGTGTTCGACAAGCCAAGCGCTTCAAGTGGCGGCAGAGAGTGTTTCTAACAAAGCCCACATCACCCACGACAACAGCCAAGAACAGCGCGACCAAACGCTTCAAGTGGTGGCTGCCATTAACCAAATGGGTATGACCATCAGCGAGATTGCATCGAACGCGGCAACCGCAGCAGAAACGGCAACTCAAGCTTCAGGCAATACGGAAGTAGGCCGCTCTGTGGTGAACAAAGCAAAAGACGCGATCAGTCGTTTGGCGCAAGATATTGAAAGCACAGGTCAGGTAGTAGAGCAACTGGCTTCTACAACTCAAGACATCGGCTCTATTCTGGGTGTTATCCGTGATATTTCAGAGCAAACTAACTTACTTGCACTGAACGCTGCGATTGAAGCCGCACGTGCCGGTGAACAAGGTCGCGGTTTTGCTGTCGTAGCAGATGAAGTACGTAACCTAGCAAGCCGTACTGCAGATTCAACGGAAGAGATTCAGAAGATGATCAACCAACTGCAAAGCGATGCTAAAGATGCGGTAACGGCAATGAGTGCGGGTAAGGTGATTACCCTTGAAGGTGTATCGGCTTCGGATGAAGCGGTAGACGTGCTGAGTGGCATTTCAGACCGTATCGTTGATATCACAGACCGTAACACTCAAGTGGCAACGGCAACGGAAGAGCAATCAACCGTAGTTCACACCATCAACCAGAACATTGAAGAGATTAACGCAATCAACGAAGTGACAACGAGCACGGCTGAGCAACTTGCTGAAGCGAGCCAAGAGCTTCGTGATCTATCGTCTCGTCTAGATAAGATGGTTGGTTTATTTAAGCTTTAATTCTTTCAAGCTGTAACATGACTTAGAAAGGGATATAGACGAAGAGCTGGGGTCATTTCATCGTGAATCCGGCTCTTTTTATTAGTGCGCTAATTTGCCTCTAACTGCCTTTAGCTTGATCTGGTTTCGGGCTTTGCACTCAATCGCCCTAGCATCATAGGGCGTAAATGAGTAAAATCTGGTTAGGTTTAATATTTAGGTAAGTATCATGAGCGATTTTGAAAAAGAACTAGAGCAGATGACTCAAGAGATGGGCGATGAGCCTGAGGTGAAACTGCCATCACTTGAAGAGCAAAAAGCAATTGTTGCTGAGTTCAAGCGACTAGAAGCGGAAGGCAAACTGACTCCTGAAGTGTTAGAGAAGCATTTTGGCCAGTTCAACAAACAGAATGATACGCCAATTCACTAAGTTGATTTAGACAGGTTTCATGTCTGAAAGAAGTGATATTAGCGGTTGGGTTCATAGCCTAACTAACAGATAAAGGTCTAGCGCTTGCTAGACCTTTTTTATTGCCGCTAGCGAAAGACCGAGTGGCTGACTCATGAACTATTCAATGTAAGTGAAACTCGTATCCAACACATAAAAATATCCAGCACATAAAAAAATCCCCCTTACTGAGTAAGAGGGATTCGATATGGGCAAGTTATATCCTAAAAGGCTAAGCGATTAGTCTGTGCCGTATTCTTTGTACAAACGACGACATGCGCGGCCATCGCTGTGGAACAGGTGACAACGGTGCGCTGGAATACCAATCGCCAACTTGTCACCTGATTCGATTTTCAACGTGTCTGGCTGGCGATAGATAACATCAGCATCGGCACTTTCAAGGTTTAGGTAAACCTGAGTTTCGTTACCTAGTTTCTCTACCATCATCACGTCAGCTTCAATCGTCGCGTCACCTGATTCAGCAGACATCAAGTGTTCAGGGCGAATACCCAGAGACATACGATCGCCAGCATTGACAGTCGTACCATCAACAGGGATCCAGAAAGTCATGCCATTAGAAAGTTGTACCAATACGCGTTCTGCTTCAGCTTGTTCAATGTGTACCGACATGAAGTTCATCTTCGGTGAGCCAATAAAGCCAGCAACGAAACGGTTTTGAGGGTAGTGGTAAAGGTCAAGCGGCTTACCGACTTGAGATACATAACCACCATCCAGAACAACGATCTTATCCGCCATTGTCATCGCTTCCACTTGGTCGTGGGTAACGTAGATCATGGTACAACCCAGTTGACGCTGTAGCTTGGTGATTTGCGAACGCATTTGAACACGTAGCGCGGCATCTAGGTTTGATAAAGGCTCATCAAGTAGGAATACGTTTGGTTGAGAAACCAGAGTACGACCAATCGCAACACGTTGACGTTGACCACCAGAAAGCGCTTTAGGTTGGCGCTCAAGAAGGTGACCAAGCTGAAGGATTTCTGCAGCATGTTCAACGCGTTTGTCGATCTCAGCTTTATTTGCGTTTGCTAGCTTAAGACCGAAAGACATGTTGTCGTATAGGTTAAGGTGAGGGTAAAGCGCATAAGACTGGAATACCATACCTACGCCACGCTTTGACGGTTCAACGTCATTCATGCGTTGGTCGCCAATGTACAAATCACCAGACGTAATGTCTTCTAGACCTGCGATACAACGTAATAGCGTCGATTTACCACAACCTGATGGTCCAACGAATACTACGAATTCACCTTCGTTGATGTCTAAGGTTACGTCCTTAGAAATCTGTACATCACCATATGATTTATAAACGTTTTTTAACGTGACACTCGCCATCTAGCTTGTCCTCGATCGATCAAATTTTAAGTTTTACTGCTTATCATTATAAGAAATTTTTGGGTCAGCAGTAACTGTAGGAATTGGTAAGTATTGAGTGAGTAAGAAAAAAGTGGGTGAGACTTGGCTTCTTTAACCAAGCCCACCCGTCATAGCCAAACTGATGCCCATTTCCCCCACATCCAGCTAAACCTCCCCCGTGATTCAATCACAGATTTAGCTCGATGCTAATATAAGACACCAGCGGGCAGTGAAGCCAACTAAATGAATAATGCGTCAACGCATAACACTTGCCGGTAAAGGGTTCTTACTATCCACTCTTGGATGAATGCAGTTTCGGTGAATTGGCGTAAGGGTACATCCTCCTAATGGAAAATTAACTAGGGGGAGTAGGAGGGGAGGAGTAGATAAATGGGGTTATTAATAATTGGCGATCCAGTTCAAATAAATCCACCACGTAACGGTGATGTTGATCACGATGAGTATACGTTTTGTGATTGCAGTCTCTAATCTGACCGGATGGCGATCACGAATTTAAGCCATAATAGCTAGGGCGTAGTGGCTAGGATGATGAGCTAGGGTCTGTTTTCTCAGATCATAACCTCCGAAAACTGGCTCGTCTTGGTAGATGTGCCCTACGTATAAATATAAAAAGGATATTCACATGAAAAACGCTCTAAGCGCTGTAGCTCTAGGTACAATAGTTGCTCTGGGTTCTTTTGGTGCAAATGCTGCTATCGAAGAAGGACAACTAACAATCTGGGTAGGTGGTGACAAAGCTTATGAAGGCATGGCTGAAGTAGGTAAACGCTTCGAAGAAGATACTGGTGTTAAAGTAACCGTCGCTTTCCCTGACAAGCTAGAAGAGAAATTCCCTCAAGTAGCAGCAGCTGGCGATGGCCCAGACATGATCTTCTACGCACATGACCGTTTTGGCGGCTATGCAGAAGCGGGACTTCTTGTTGATATCAAACCTTCTAAAGAAACTAAAGAAGGTATCGTAGACTTCGCATGGGACGCTGTTTCATACGAAGGTAAAACAATCGCATACCCTGTTGCTGTTGAGTCAGTTTCGCTAATTTATAACAAAGCGCTTGTTCCTAACCCACCTAAGTCTTGGGAAGAAATCCCAGCACTTGATGCTGAACTTAAAAAAGACGGCAAGAAAGCAATCATGTGGCCTCTACGTGGCGGCGCTTACTTCACATGGCCTTTACTTGCAGCTGACGGCGGTTACGCATTCAAACAGACTGCAGAAGGTTACGACATTAAAGATGCGGGCGTAGCGACTGACGGTGTTCAGAAGTCTCTAGGTTTCATCGAGAAGATGGTACAAGACAAAGTTATCTCTGCAGACATGGATTACTCAGTAGCTGAGTCTGAATTCGTTGCAGGTAACGTTGCAATGACAATCAACGGCCCTTGGGGTTGGGAAAACATCAAGAAAGCTGGCGTAGACTACGGCGTAACAACACTACCTAAGTTCAACGGTAAAGCGTCTAAACCTTTCGTTGGTGTATGGGCGGGTGGTATCAGCACTGCGTCTCCAAACCGCGATCTAGCTGTTGAGTTCATGGAAAACTACCTACTAACAGATGAAGGTATGAAGAGCCTGAACGACGACAAGCCACTAGGCGCTGTTGCTCTTAACTCTTTCCAACGTCAACTAGACAGCGATACTCGTATTGCAGCAACAATGGACAACGCGATGAACGGTGAAATCATGCCTAACATCCCTCAGTTCACAACATTCTGGTACAGCATGGAAGAAGCGATCGGCAACGTAGTTGACGGCCGTCAATCAGTAGACCAAGCACTAAAAGCTGCTGAAGGTCGTATGGTTAAGTAACACCCAGGCACTACCTTTTAAGGAGAGGGTAACCTCTCCTTACTTTTCTATTTTTTATCTATATCGCTAGCAGGTTCCTCTATGCAGTCAGTTCAAGGTACAGATGCTATCCCAGCACCATCAAGCCTTCCAGGCAGTAAAAGCGTCTTCATTAAATGGGGGTTGCTTGGTAGCGTTGGCTTAATAAACGGCTACGCTACAATTCTAATGTATTCTCGCGGTGAGCTCGCTTTTGCGCTGCTTACAGTGATCTTAACGGCTTTGGCACTTTACATTTTTGGTAGTAAAAAAACTTACGCCCACCGTTATATTTACCCAGGTATTGCCGGAATGATCTTGTTCATTCTTTTCCCATTGGCATACACCGTAGGGCTTGCGTTTACTAACTACAGCGCGAAAAACCAACTTTCTCTAGAGCGCACTCAAACCGTTCTTTTAGACCGTTCTTTCCAAAGCGGTGAGAGCTACCCATTTACTTTGTACAAGACAGATGACGGTCACCAGATCGTTGTAAAAGATGGCGTTCAACTGTTAGCGACTGACGTATTTTCTCTAGACAATATGACAGAAACAGAGATGGACCTATCTGTTATTGAGTCTGCGCAAGGTGAAAAAGAGAAGATCAAAGCGATCATTCAAAACCGAGCAGCAATCAGTGGTGTTGATTTCAATCTACCTGACGGTGGTGACATCCGCATGAGTGGCTTACGTAAGTTTGCTTCTGTTGCTCCGCTTTACACGCTACAAGACGATGAAGAAACGTTAATCAACAATGAAACGGGTGAAGTTCTCAAGCCAAATATGGATGTGGGTTTCTACCAGCCTGTTGATGCAAATGGTGAGTTTACGGGTAATACCATCTCTCCAGGTTTCGTGGTTAGCATTGGTACGCATAACTTTGAGCGTGTATGGAAAGATGACGGCATTAAAGAACCGTTTATCAGCATCTTTATTTGGACGGTTATCTTCTCGGTATGTACCGTAGCGTTCACGCTAGTTATCGGCCTTGTATTGGCTAACATCGTGCAATGGGAAGAGTTGAAAGGTCGTTCTATTTATCGTGTTCTACTGATTCTGCCTTACGCCGTACCCGCGTTTATCTCGATTCTTATCTTTAAGGGTCTATTCAACCAAAGCTTTGGTGAGATCAACATGGTGCTCGAGAATATCTTCGGCTTAAGCCCGAACTGGTTCTCAGACCCTATCTTAGCGAAAACCATGGTGTTGATGGTTAACACATGGCTAGGTTTCCCTTACATGATGATTCTATGTATGGGTCTGCTTAAAGCGATTCCTGATGATTTATACGAAGCGTCAGCAATCGATGGTGCGAACTTCCTTGATAACTTCAAGCGCATTACGTTCCCATTGATGATTAAACCGCTTACACCGCTATTGATTGCAGCGTTTGCCTTTAACTTCAACAACTTCGTAATGATTCAACTATTGACGAACGGTGGCCCGAACATGATTGGTACTTCTGAGCCAGCGGGTTACACAGACTTGCTTGTAAGCTACACGTACCGAATTGCATTCGAAGGCGGCGGCGGTCAAGACTTCGGTCTAGCAAGTGCTATCGCAACGCTTATCTTCCTATTGGTTGGTGCACTAGCGTTACTAAACCTTCGTTTCACTAAACTGTCTCAAGATTAAGGAGCACGACAATGGCTATGGTACAAGGTAAAGGCCTTAAATACCGAGTGTGGGCAACGCATGCAGTGTTGTGGTGCTTCTTGGCAATGATTATCTTCCCACTACTGATGATCATCGCGATCTCGTTCCGTGAAGGTAACTTCGCAACCGGTAGTTTGATTCCAGATAACCCATCATTGGAACACTGGAAGTTAGCATTGGGTATGTCAGTAACGAACGCAGATGGCTCGGTAACGTCACCTCCGTTCCCTGTGCTAACTTGGTTATGGAACTCAGTGAAGGTTGCAGGTATCACATCGATTCTGATTGTGACACTGTCTACGACATCGGCTTACGCGTTTGCTCGTATGCGCTTTAAAGGTAAGAACACAATCCTGAAAGCGATGATGATTTTCCAAATGTTCCCAGCAGTATTGGCTCTAGTAGCAATCTACGCGCTGTTTGACAAACTTGGTCAATACATTCCGTTCTTAGGCTTGAACACACACGGTGGTCTAATCTTCTCTTACCTAGGTGGTATTGCACTGCACGTATGGACGATTAAGGGTTACTTTGAGACGATTGATAACTCTCTGGAAGAGGCAGCAGCCCTTGATGGTGCAACGCCTTGGCAAGCATTCAGACTGGTTCTACTACCGCTGTCTGTGCCAATCCTAGCGGTTGTGTTTATCCTATCTTTCATCGCGACAGTGGGTGAGGTGCCAGTAGCGTCTATCCTACTTACAGATGTGAACTCTTACACGCTAGCAGTAGGTATGCAGCAGTACCTATACCCTCAGAACTACCTATGGGGTGACTTTGCGGCAGCGGCTGTACTATCAGCACTTCCGATTACTATCGTGTTCTTACTTGCTCAACGTTGGTTAGTTGGCGGTTTGACGGCAGGTGGTGTAAAAGGATAAGCTGTACTCTATAAGAAAGAAAAAGAGCGACCGTTAGGTCGCTCTATATTGGCATTTTTATTACATCATTTGGTTTGGCCGCCGATCAGTAATAAAAATAACCCTCAGGTTACGCATAGCTGGCTACTAATCAGGTTCCTTACGCTATTAATGATTAGTGGTTTTTGTAACTCTAACCCAGGTATTTACTTGGGTTTTTTTATGCCTAGTGTTTAATTTCTTGTCTCAATTATAATAATCTCACTTCCAAACAACACTTCAGTCAAATTAGCATGCGACGTATAGCGTAAATATTGAGTGCTCATACTTAAATTACACATTGATATGTGATCTAAGCACACTATTCTCCAAAGTCCAAAGTCCAA
>NZ_JBFRKI010000041.1:14425-124141 GCF_041469245.1 Vibrio sp. 10N.286.51.B11
TCCAAAGTCCAAAGTCCAAGAGATTTTACGATTAATATCTTGAATATCAGCAGTTGTGTCTAATTGTTTAGATATGTGGAAAAAAGATGATAAAGAATTACGTGTTTTAATCGTTTTCTATTCATTAATATTATTCTGTTTCGAAACCCAGTGAAAGGGAATTCATTGGTTGCTAAGGGTAAAGGATGTGTAAAAACAATAAATACTATTCTTAGATAGGCAGTTAAATACAATGTTAAGAAAAACAACAATCACAACAGTTACAACAACTCTCCTGATGCTAGCTTCTGCTGTACATGCAAACCCATATATTGGAGCATCTGTTGGTCAAGCAAATTTCGAAAGTGCAGACTTTTCTGTTGATTCTCCACTTGGTTCTAGCATCTCTTCATTAGAGTTAGATGATGATTCAAGTTTAGCGGGCAAAATCTACGGTGGTTATCAGTTCAACCGTTATATTGCTTTGGAAGGCTCCATTGGAGGTTATGATGCTTTGGACAGTGGTTCAGTGACAGTCGGCGACATGAAATTTGCAGCGATTCAACCTAAAGTTATTTTACCGATTAATGACCGTTTTAACCTTTTTGCGAAAGCTGGGGTAGCATATTTTAATGCTGAGTTTAAGGTAAGTAATTCTTTCGTTGGTGCTGCTGGCCATTCAACACTTTCTGACACAACAGTGGCTGCCATATATGGCTTAGGGGCTGATTTTTCATTGACAGATAATCTTCGTATTGAAGCAACATGGGATTATATGATACCAGAACTAGAAGTGGCAAAAGGGCTTGGTGCGACTGCCACTGTGGATGCTGAGATTAGTGTTTTCTCTCTTGGAATGAATTACCACTTCTAATATTGAAATTCTAGGGAGCTAGGAATATATGGCTCCCTTTGCTATGTTTTAGCTGAGATAAATAGCAGTGGAATTGTTGTGAATGATGTAAACCTTAGACACTTAGATCAGTTGCTTAAGCATTTTGAGATTCACTTATCCCATTCCATAGGCTTAGGTGAATTAGAGGTTGCGCTATGCACCTCTAAACGTAATGCATCAATTGTTATGAAAAAGCTCTCCGAACAAGGTTGGATAGAATGGATCCCCGCAGTCGGTAGGAGTAATCCGAGTAAACTTACGATTAAAAAATCGTTGCAACAAGCGATTACCGAATTATTGATTAACGAACTAATTAAAGGCAGTTTTAAATTAGTATCCCGCCTCGTCGACCTCTACGGTTCGACAGCCGTCCGAGCTCTTACTATAGCAACTGAACAACTCAATCAAACCAATGAATCAAGTAATGCTGTATTGATAGCTTCCTATCCGTGGGTAAACACTATTGATCCAATTAAGACATTTCGCCATGCAGAACTGCATATAGCAAAAAGCGTATATGATGTATTGTTGGTTCAGAGTCCAGATGGTGATCTAATGCCTTCCTTAGCTCACGATTGGGTGATGGAAGATACAAGGATGACTCTATGGCTACGTCCCGGCGTTTACCGACATGATGGTGAGCTTTTGCAAGTTCAAGATGTAGTTTGGAGTATTAGACGTTTAATTGAGGGTAATGGCCCTATAAAAGAGTTATGGCAATGTGCCGAACGCGTAGATGCAGTCGCACCCAATTGTTTAGTTATTACTCTCAAGTACGCCAACAAGTTTTTTCCTTATATGCTAGCTATGTCTAACGCATCTATTGTTTGTCGAGATCAGCAAAGTTTCGGTGATAAATACAGTTACCATATTGGAACAGGGCCGTTCAAGATTGAACACTGGTGTGAAGACAGTATTCAACTTCGAGCACATAAAGACTATTTCTCTACTCGAGCTTTGTTAGAACGAGTTACTTTGTCGCATGCCGATGCCGATATGCAAAATATGATTAGCTTTAATTGCCCGTCGGACCAAGTTGAAGTTCAGGGTATTAGTGCTTTATTCTATTTAACTTATCGAGAAAGGGTTGACTCGAACATTTCGCGAGATACTTGGCGCCAACTAGCCGATTATATCCATCAGCAAAAACAGCTACATGATCCTATTAATGCGGTCGAAAGCTTAGCTTTTGATCCCTGTAAAGCTAGGCCAATGATAGCAAACGCCCCAAGCTTGACAGGGAAGATTGTCTTGGCTGAGCCCAAATGGACTATTCCATACTTAATTCGTAATTCTCAATGGTTACATAATGTTATCCGTTCAACAGGAGTGGAGTTGGAAGTTGTTATCGTCAGTAACATTAGTAATCCTCATTTGGTGTCTGAACTAGCTGATATTCTCCTTATTGAAGATGTAATAGAGACACCTGTTGATTACGGAACTTACGAATGGTTAAGTGTGTCAACGGGATTACGATTTAGTTTTGACCGTTTTAAAATGGATGAGCATCAAGCTAAGATAAAACGGGCGATAAGTGGCGAATCACCATCTAGTGAGTTGATGGAGATGGAAAGGGATTTACGTTTAAGTTATACCTATTTACCGTTATTTTCTGGTTATGAAGAAATGTCTAGAACTCAACAAGTCAGAGGGGTTCAAGTAAGAAACACAGGTTATAGTGACTTTTATCGACTTTGGGTCGAACAGTGATTGTTGAGGTTAGAATTCTCTACTAGAAGGAGCACAGCCAAGATGCTGCAACAGCACATAGATGCTTTCTTGATCGAGTGCCACACGACGAAATAGATCCGCAAACGTCTGGTCACCACCAAAACAAGTTTGGATGTAGTGGTTAATTTCGTTGCTGTCGTAGCCTTCGACGTACAAAGTTCTAACCCATTGGTACTCAACCGCCTTTAAATTGTTCAGTGTAGATTCGCTAAGAGTGGGACGTGTGACGCTCAAGAGTGGCTCCAGGAAATTCAAATACATCCATTATGATTGGCGGTATTTAAACAGAGCAAAATGACGACTTTATTACAGTCAAAATAAATCCGCGAACAAGTGCCGATTCATTTCAACCTTTGGCTGGGCATCACGCTCTCATAGGTCGTATTAGATCTACTGAGGCTTTGCTTGTAAATATCGAGGGTATTAGATCAACCAATGCCAAGCAGGTGCTTGGCATTGTAATAAGGTTTTGTAGGGGGAGGGCAGCTGGTGGACCTTACTTAAGGTACTTCACGTGAGCTTCCATCTCTTCACCAATCTGTTTTCGCATGTTCATTAGGCGAATAGCCGAATCTCGTAATTCGATGTCTTCTGGTGTCTCTGGCACCCATTCTGGCACCTTAGTCGGGTTACCATTTTCATCAACAGCGACCATAATAACGATACAGTGAGTCGTTAGGCGGTTGTTGAGTTCTTTAGGGTCGCTGGCTTGAACGTCGATAGCGATGTGCATAGAAGATGAACCGGTATAGATGACCTTCGCACTTACCTCAACAAGGTTGCCAACATGGATCGGAGCTACGAATCGAATCCCCCCTGCGTAAGCGGTAATACAATATTTACCACTCCACCCAGCAGAACAAGCGTAGGCTGCTAAATCGATCCACTTCATTGCTGCACCACCATGAACTTTACCACCAAAGTTCACATCCCCGGGTTCAGCTAAAAAACGCAGAGTAACGTCTCGTTTACCATCTTGTTGGCTATTGCTACTGCTCATCTATCTTCCTTCATTATTATTTTGCTGCGTAACATGCTTGTTACTTGCTAGTAACAATATACTTAAGATGACATAAGTTAAAGCGGATAATCTCATGGTTAAGACTATTTTTCAAACAGATGATCAGTTGATGAATATTGGTGCTTAAAGGCGTATCAGGCGAATGGCAAACATGGATGAAGTGATATCAAGCAAGAGAATAGAAATACTGATTAAGTCACTAGATAGGTCGATTGCAAAAAAAACACCTAGCGTAATGCTAGGTGTTTCTAAGCCGTGTGGTACTCATGTCGGTACTCTTTTGTGTTAGCCAACCAACCGCTGTTGATTTGGTTTAGTTAAAGTGGCTGTATCTCAGATACCACTAAAGTGATAGTGATTATTGTTTTCTTATCAGCTCACTTTTACTGTTTTAAAAAGTATAGATCCTTCGCGTAGATATTTCCTTTCGGATTATTGTTTGGGAAGCCTTTTAGTGTATTTCGTACTAATCGTGTGTGATTGTAATGATATAAAGGTATAACTGCTGAAGAATAGTTGAGTAACGACTCATCGTGCTGATATAAAGTAAAGCGTTTAGACTAATCTTCCGTTTTACTCGCTTGCTGTAAGGGCTCATCATAGTATGGATTACAGTAGCCACTCTCATTTGCTGTGTGAAACGTGAGTTGGAATTTTTACCCTAATGTGAGCGTTGGGTAATGCGTTTAGCTTTGTTGAGGGAGAGGAGCCTCAAGCCTTGGTTTTCTTCTGATTTGAGCAAGGATGACACCTGAAATCACCATCACACCACCAATGATGTGGAACTGGTTAATCTCTTCACCAAGCCATGTCGCGGCTAATACGATCGCAACAACCGGAAGCAAATTCATGAACATCGCACTTGAGTCAGCACCAATGGTGTCAATTGCTTTCACCCACATCCAAGGCGCTAAAATCGAAGCGGCAACCGCGGCGTAAGCTATCAATGGGATCGCTTGTTGCGGTGGTAACAGTTGTTCGCTGGTAAGCCAAAGTGGCGTAAGCATCGCGACAGCAAACAGACCCTGAATGTAAATCACCACCCAGCTACTGATGGGCATTTTCCAGCGTTTCAATAGCACACAGTAAGAAGCATAAACAAAGGCCGCAATCAGCATATAGCCATCGCCTTGAGTCAATTCTTGATGCATGAAGAACAAAGGGTCGCCTTTGCCTAACATCAGAGCTAAGCCTGACAGTGACAACACACCGCCAACAATACTTAAACTAGAAATGGACTTGTGCAACAAAGGAACGCTTAGAAATACACTGATCAACGGGACTAGAGACGTGATCAATGCCATGTTGGAAGCGGTTGTGGTTAAGCCGGCGTAGTAACCTAGAGATTGGTTCAACACCATGCCCAAAAAGCCGAGGAACGCTAATTTCGATAGGTTTGGCTTAATGACAGCCCACTGCTTCATCACCGGGCGAATACAGAAAGGCGTGAGAATTAACATCGCAAAAAACCAGCGGTAAAAACTCATCGCGCTAGGTTCTATGGTGTTTGCAGCAAGCTTGTTGACGATTGCATTGGCGCCCCAGATACAGACTGTAAAAAATGGTAATAGGTAATGCATGTGAATTCCGTGGCGAATGAGTTGATGCGGCTAGTTTGACAGGTCGTTATACTTACAAGTATCTTTATAAAGACATTAAGCGCGATAGGAAGACAAGTTTGAAAAAACACTCCAGAAACCTTCATCCATCCTTATTAATTGATAAGGCACCATCCAACGTATTTATGAATTTTGAAGCGTTTCTTTCGAACACTGAAACCCGAGTTCATAGCCACTCATGGGGACAGGTTCAATTGATCAGTGGTGGTATATTAGAGATGGAAGCGGAAAGCACTCGATTTCTAGCGCCACCACATCTAGCGATTTGGGTACCGGCCGGGGTGATGCATTGCAGTTATAACCGTAAGCCTTTGGACTACTGTTCACTAAATATCGCCCCAGAACTCACGCAACACCTGCCAGATAAAACCAGCCTTATAAAGATCACGCCGATTGTGTCTTCTATTATCGATGATTTTCGCGATCGTGGGATCAATGTTGCGGAAACCGAGCAAGACCAAAGGCTCGTTCAGGTACTGCTTGACCAACTTGCGCAGCGTGAGGTTGAACACCACTTCTTGCCTTCAACCGATAATAAGTATCTAGCGCCTATATTGGCTTCTGTTGAAGAGAACCCAACCGATGAAGTGACGCTGAAAGATTGGGCTGAACGTGTCCACACCACGGAAAGAACCCTTTCTCGCCACTGCCAGACCGAGCTTGGAATGAGCTTTACCGAGTGGCGACTGCGAGTGCGCTACCTATACTCAATGGACTTGTTGAGAAACGGCCAATCGGTTAAAGAGGTCGCTCTTACATTGGGTTATAACCAAGCAAGCCCATTTATCACCATGTTCAAACGTTACGCGAACCAAACGCCAGAGCAGTATAAGAACCGTTTGTTGTAGCTCGGTCTTGTTGCCAAAAGAACGGATGTTTGTGCTAGTTAGTACGTAGATAGACCACAAGTGAATAGATAGACCATAAGTGAATACGTGCAGTATGAGCTTATGGAATCGCCCCTAACAGCCCATATATTTCGCTCTGTTGTTCGGTGACATCCTCATAGTGTTGGTTCAATAGAGCACTGTTGCTGCCCACTTTGAACAGTATGTACGTTTCTCCGTCGACCTCGAACCAATTGAAGGTTCCATGCTGGTTATACGTGGTCATTGTTTTGTTTATCTTCATGAGATATACATTAGCAGCGCAAGACATGCAGACGTACATAAGCCAAAGAAAGAAAAGAAAAACCACGAGCCTAATACTGTTTTTTCTTTTCCTACCTCTTCATTACTTTGCTGCCAACCAAGTTCACGAACCTGATCCTTGGTAAGGTTTAAGTCTAGTTTCTCGATGTATCTGTTGAGTTCGTCATTGTGCACTGAGCTAAGCATGTTCTATCTCCTCTAACCATTTGATTGGTATTTTAGGGGAGCCCAGTGTTTGGTTAAATTAGATATTTTTCAACAGGCGTTAAGGTAAATAGAACATATGGAATAACAAAAAACCTCCGTGGTGGAGGTTTTGGTTGAAAGTGTTTTAGTTGATGGTTATCGCGATGTATTTGTTGTTAGATTCCACCTGTATTAATACACAATCTAATACCCAGTCAACTCCATATAGCCAGACCCAGAATGAGAACCTTTGATTTCAATTGGCCCTTCCCAATAAGGAACCGACAGCGGCATTTTGGCATTTGGATTGAGTGCCGAGACGGTCAGTTCTATTTGCTGGCTTGGAATCGAAACTTGCCACTCTGTTGGGTAGTCACGCCCGTCGATTTTAGTTTGCTTGATGGCGGTTAAGCTGATGTCTTGCTGCTTAATCGCGATGCCGGAGCCATCTTGATTCATCAACCTCGCATGAGAATAGCTGGCTTTGCCTGTAGTTGAGTTTCGAAGTTGAAATACCACCAAGCTGGTTTCATCACTCAGCCTTAGCGCAAACCAATCCCAACCTTGTTGCGAGTCGAGTAAGAACTGCGAGCTCCACTCTCTGTCTATCCAACCTTTACCAGACACCTGATGTGTGACTCCATCAATGGTTACCTCGCCCGATACATCGATGAATGGTTGGCTGTAGTAATAAGAAGCCACTTTACCATCGCTACTTTTAGTGCTGTAGCCTTGTTCGCCTTGCTTTTGATAAGGCGCGTTGTTGGTTAACTTAAGCGAATATCCAAATTGATCCGAGTTGGCGACCAATGTAGCTGGGAACAGGTCATCGGTCGTCGACGTCCATTGCCAATCATCAAGATAGACACGAAACGGCGAATCGCTTACACCCGCCAGTTCAGCTTGGTCACGTGACCATTTTTCATCGGCATAGTGTTTGTCTTCGGTGGTGACGGCACTATGTGCCATGTAGATCTGCTGACTTTGCCACGCGGTTTGCTTAGGCTGCTTGGCTTGATTGTCGTTTTCTTGTCGGGCAGAGGCGAAGCGAAACTGTGTCCATTGCACGCCTAACGTATTGCCTTCTTCATCAATCAAGTTTGCGGTTAAATACCACCATTCATGACGAAAATCAGGGTGTGCTTGATGGTCGGCAGGGAAGGTGATGTCGATACCTTTTACTACCGGGGTGAATTGCTCAGTCTCTTTTTGTACTTCATTCTCGGTTTGTGTTCCAGTGCCGAGTATCGAACCCATATTTTGAGCTGCTGGTTGAGTGGACTCGTCGCACCCTAAAAGGAGCAAGATGCCAATTGTGAGAACGAAAATTCTCATTGTTCGATTCATCACAACACCTCGCTCTGTAAACTGGATACCACGGGTTTGCTGACCAAACGCCACAGTGGAATCAAGGTCGCAATCACTGCCACTAAAATGGTGATGGTT
Source organism: Vibrio sp. 10N.286.51.B11 (assembly GCF_041469245.1). Classification (NCBI taxonomy): domain Bacteria; kingdom Pseudomonadati; phylum Pseudomonadota; class Gammaproteobacteria; order Vibrionales; family Vibrionaceae; genus Vibrio; species Vibrio sp. 10N.286.51.B11. The sequence goes on from NZ_JBFRKI010000041.1 coordinate 22,454, forward strand.
GCGATGCTGAGTGCATCACTCCAATTCCATACGTAATTTAAGCTCCAACCAAAGGCGCGTAGGGTAACGATGTCCGTCAACACATAACCGACCATAGCGCCGAGTGGTAAAGCGATAACCAGAGTGAAGGCGACCAGAACAAAGATTTGCCCGACCACCATTGCCATCAATTTTTTCTGACTAACACCGAGTGCATACAGCCTTGCAATGGCGGCTTTACGTGCATCGAGCAACATGAAACAGGCGCAGAACAACCCAATCACCGCCACCATTAATGTGACGCCATTAAGCGCCCGCGTGATGGCAAAAGTTTGTGAGAATATATCCAACGCGATCGATTTGATCTGTGCTTGATTGTAAAGCTGACCTGGGTGCAGATTGAGTTGTTGGCGTAACTGTTCGTACACCACTTGTGGGTCGCCAGAGACTTTGATTCCCAAGCTGGTGGGTAAGTCAGTAAATCCGCTTTCGATCCACAAATTAGGTGCAAGTAACACTTCGCCATTCGGTGAGCCGTAATCGTGGAAAATCGCCCCGACGATGAGCGCTTTGTCTTGGATCGCGTCGAGCTTGAGTCGGCTTCCAAGCGGCAAGCCGAGCTTCACTGCCGTAGGTTCGCTGATCGCCACGAATTCACCTTGGTAAAAGCGCGTCCAGAAATCATCAAGGTGGGATTGAAATACCATGGTTTGCTCAAGTGTGTCTTTGTCTTTGGTGCCGAGCAAAGTAGGTAAGCCCTGCAAGTTATCATCGACATAATATTGCTTATAAACGGTTTCAACATTTTCAAACTGCTCTAACGCACGTTCCACATTCGCGATTTCACCTTGGGCAGGGCTAACGTAAATATCGGCATGTAAGCGCTGTTCAAGCCATTGCTTTAACGTGGATTCAAAGCTGCCGACTAAGGTATTCATTCCGATATTGGCGGTGACAGCGAGAAGCAACGCCATCATGGCAAGGGAGAGAGGGGAAATAAGTTCACGTAGCTCAGCAAACAGATATTGTATTAACCCCGATTGGGTGCGTTTTTCGCTCCAGTTCGCTAGCACGCTTAGCGTTTTGGGCAGGTACAAAGGAATCGATACCACTAACACACCGAGCCATGCCATGGTGAAGCGATGATGTTCGCTCATCCATAAACCTGCTAACGCGAGAATAGTTAATACTGACCCGATAACAAACAGCTGATTTTCGTTAGACGTTTCCGGCGCTTGATAGAAACCGCCATGGGAAGAGAGGGGTTGTCGCACCCGCTGTTTAAAGTGTTGCCAACAAGCGACAAGCGTTGCGGCCAGCGTGAGTAGCAGTGCCTGCACTAACCATTGCCACTGCCATGTACCGGGAAGCAGTGTTGCACCATAAAGTTGCTCAAGTGTTATCGCGACGGTTGGGTGTAGCCAATGGCTGAGTTGAATGCCGAAAATGAAACCAAGCGACGCGCCTAGTGTGACTAAAAGAGTCAGCTCGACTAACAGAGCTGAAAATACGATGCTTGGCGCAATGCCGGCTTGTTGAATTTGCACCAACAGCCGATTACGTTTCAGCAGACTATATTTCACACCGTTGTAAGCGATGAATAGGCCAACCAAAAACGCCAACAAACTCATGGCGGTGAGATTGAGGTGAAAGCTATCGGTAATTGAACCGAGATCTGTGCTTTGGTTGTTGGAAATCCATTGCCCTTGCTCGCCAATAAGGCTTTGCCATTTATCCTGTGTATTGCTGTTCGTGTCGCTCTTAGTGTCAAAAATAGCGATGTAGCTCAGTTGCCCTTGCTTGTTAAGCAGTTGCTGAGCGAACCCAATATCCATCAACATTCTGCTACCGAGCTGCCATTCATCTGGTAGCACTACCACTTGAGTGAGCACTTCATCCAAAGTGAGTGCGTCTACTTCGTCCAAACTCTGGTGCTGAGATTGGCTAATCATCACAATGGGTTCTCCCGCTAAGAGTTGCGGCAAAGGTAAGGCATTGTCGAACAGGGAAATGTTTGGCTCTTTGGCTTGAGTATTGCTTTTTTCGTCGATGCGAGCGTGGCGAGCTCTTGAAGTGAGGGCGGCGATTAGCTCACTGCCTTGAACTGACCAGCGTCGGCCTTGTTCGTCTCTTACTCGTCCTTCAATTACAGGTAGCGCAGCGCTTAATCCACTTTGTCTTAAGCTGAAGTAGAGCGATTCCGGCAAATAGTTTTGCCCTGGTGGTGGAATGATAAGGTTCTGCGCTTGAGCGCTAAGTTGCTCGGTCGATTCTGCATAACTGCGCTTGGCATTGAGGTTGATGGCTTGCACCGCGACAAACAAGGTGACCGCAAGCACAATGCCGATCAGAATCGCTGCGGCTTGCAATGGTGACTGACGATAGTGTGCCGCGAATAGATTCAGAGTCAGTTTGGTATGGGTGAGCTGGTTCTGAGCGAAGCCAGTTTGCTTCATTGGATTACTCACAACGCTGCTGCTCTTGGGGTTAGATCGGCGTTCCTTAAACAACCATCATCTAACACCAATTTTGTCTGCATAAAGCTGGCGCATTCTGGGCTGTGCGTAACCAAAAGCACCGCAGTGTTGCCTTGTGTGGTGATTTCACTCAGCAGCTTCATTACCTCAATGCCTGCTTTGTGGTCGAGGTTACCTGTGGGTTCGTCGGCAAGCAATAGTTTGGGTTTATGGGCTAGCGCGCGCGCTATTGCGACTCGTTGTTGCTGACCGCCAGAGAGTGCGGATACATGTCTTTCGAGTAACTCGTTGATACCCAATGTATCAACTAAATAATCACACCAGTTGTCCCATTTTTGTTGATTTAAATGGAGAGGGAAGGCGATGTTCTGTTTTACGTTGAGTGGCGTCAGCAAGTTGAACTGTTGAAAGATAACGCCTAATTTTTGATGGCGGAATCGGCTCCATTGTGGATCTTTCCAATTTGATGTGTTCTCGCCATCAAGCCACAATTCTCCACCGGATAGAGGTTCAAACCCCGCAATGATGTTAAGCAGAGTACTCTTTCCACTGCCACTCGCCCCTGTCAAAGCCACGCTTGCCCCTGTTGCCAAAGCGAAGTCGACATTTTCCAACACGCTATGAGTGTCTTTACCATCAACAAAGCTTTTGCTGGCATGTGTGAGTGTGACAATTGGGCTTTCCATTTCCTTTCCTTATAACCAAAACCTACCATCAAAAGGTGTCGTTACTTGTGGCAATTACTGAAGCGACAAGCTCTATAAAACTGTAGACAACAATTTGAAAAAGAAAGCGATTTATATCGAATAATTAATAACTTGTACTGCGAAAAGAGAGAAATAGATCAGTGTGAGGAGGAATACAGATGTTAGTGGGAGCTATGAGTCACCGAGGAGGCTTTTGGGGCTGTTTATAGATAATAAATATCTATGTTAAAAATTGTCCCAATTCCAATTCGTTTTAAAAGAAAACGCCCCCGATTGGTTGAAGCCAATCAGGGTTAGCAAGGCCCAAGAAAATCTAGTTACTTGGACTTTATTGCGAGGATTAATTTTGCTAAGGCACCTAACAAAGCAGCGATAGCGAAAACCAATTCAGGGTTATTCATATTATTACCTATAAAGAAGCTCTCGCCTTATGTGAGAGATTCTTCGTATTATCAACATGCATGTGATGGAAGGCAAGATAAAGAAATGGGGCTACCTGTGGATAACTATCTGATTTATTAGGTTTTACTAAAAGGGGGGGAGGCGGTGTAGCCTTCAAGTTGCAAAGTACTTGCTTACAATAGTAATGAGTGTGTCAAAGAGTCTGCTTTTACTTCTATTTTTCAACGTCACTTAATATGGATCGTACTCAACTTTCCGTAATCAACGACCTAACCACGCTCTAAGCGTTGTTAAGTCGTTATTGGTTGAGGTCAGGGGTTAATTGAGCGCTTCAATCAGAGTGATTTCGCGTTTGATCTGCTTACTCTCTTGCTCAGTCGCCTGCGCCAGTTTCTTTTCGCGTGTGGTTATGGCTGCTTGTTTGGCTTCGTCAGATTTGAACATCAGTTCTTTTACGTTGATAGAAGCGATGTTTGTGTAGCGGCCATCGTCACTGGTTGGGATTGATATGGTTTTATCATTAATCAATGATTTTACGATCTCACGCTGTTCATTGTAACGACTCTCTAAACCAGAAAGTGCCCATCGTTGTTGAGGCTTACCCTCATACTGGCCGTTCTTTTCTTCTTTAAGATACTTGATAGTCATGTTACGAATCGTGCCTGCTTCTTCTCCATACTCTGCTTCCGTATCAAAGAGTACAGGGAATGATTCACCTTCTAGCACGCCGCCTTTCTTGGTTAGATGACCCATTCGATAGCTATTCATACCAATACGGATCTCTGTTTGATCAGTAACCGGTGTGCCATCAGCAAACGCGAGGTTGGTGATGCGGGTACCTGCAGGTTGAGTGAGGTCGATGGTATAAGTCACGCCCGCGAAGAAGTCATTGGTCGAATATTTTGAAGCTCTACGTTCAGGGTTAAAGCTGTAGGTCACATCGCCAGGTTGTACTGAGTTGAAGTAGCCTGCAGACCATTCCATGTAGGTTCTCAGCTCTTTGCCTGTCATCTGATAGACAGTGATTTCGCCACCTGCGTATTGGTAGTTGTACGCGATGTCTTTGGCTTTGATTGGGCCAACATCGAGCTCTGCATTGTCGTTGTCTATTTGAAGTGCAATGACATTGGCTTTGGGTGCATAGAAGAAGCTCGCTTCTTGGAATAGCGCACTGATGCCTGTGTCTTGAACATGGACTTGAGGGATACCGCGGATTTCGTTTTCTGGGACTAAATCAACGCCGGTAAGTTGAGCGACAGGTCTGTTCGCCATTTCTCGGAGTTGTTTGTGGTAAGGCTGGTATAACTCGTCCATATTCTCATCAGAGTCGATACCTTTAATTTTATAGGTGAAGCTGTCTTTGTTGACGAGAGTGAATGTGCCATCGCGCTCTTCAAATTGAAGATCGATACGAGATAGGGCGCGGCCATATCTGTCGGGTTCAGTAATAATAACGCCATTTACAACGGCTTTATCGATGCGAGTGTGCATGTGGCCAGCGACGATGGCATCAAGCTCTGGGTTTGCATTGGCAATGTCGGTGACACCGGTGTCGGCAATGTCATTCTCGTTCTCAATTCCCATATGGGCAACCAATATGATGGCATCCACTTTATCCTCAATCTCTTTGACGATTTTCTTCACTTCCAAGGTTGGATTAGTGAAAGTGACGCCTTCTAAACGGTTGGTACCTTGCGCAAAGACTTCCGTCATTGGGGTATCCATTCCGATCACGCCGATCTTAATGCTACCGCGTTCTAGGATGGTGTAACCAGGCAGGAATGGGTTTCCGTTTTTGTTCTTGATGTTGCCACCGAGAGACTGCCCTTTAAATTGGGTAACGGCCCTGTTGAGGGTTTTGAGGCCAAAGTCGAATTCGTGGTTACCTAAAACCCACACATCGTATTTCATGTGATTAAAGCCAAGCATCATTGGATCAACGGGCTCGTCTTTGAAGGTTTCTACGAAGTTGCCTTGGATGGTATCGCCAGCGTCGACAAGGATAATGTTAGATTGCTCTTTGCGGATCTCACCAACTTTGGTCGCGATTTGGCTCAAGCTACCACGAGTGTTGAGTTTATCTGCCGCGTAATCCCACGCCATAAAATGACCGTGGATATCTGAAGTACCCAGTATCGTGACATCGTGTATATCGCCATCAGCTGCAAAGGTGGGAAAGGCTAGAGAGAGTAGGATGGCGCTTGATAGTATGTGTCTTTTCATAAGTATGTTCACATCGTGGTTTTAAGTATGACGCTACCATATAGAATCGAGGTTATCTTATGGGTGATCAGTATCATATTTCTAGTGATACAAATTATTGATGTTTCAAATAAATGTGACTCATGACCATCTCGTAACCACTTAAGTTATGGAGAAATGCACCACAACTCTTCGCTATCTTTTCAATCTTCGATTTCTTTAATCAAACTTCCTAAGCGATGGTGTATTAACAAGCACGCTTGTAAGCTGTTGAACGTCTTGCCTGTTGAAATAAACAAGGTATATATCGTCCAACTCTCACTTACTGTGGCAGTAAGATGATCTTGCCCTCTAGGCGTGTGGTTTTCGATTCAATGAGATCAATCGCGGTTTGCACTTCATCGAATGGTAGATAGCGGTCAACGTCGAGCTGAATGTCGTTTGTGATGAAGTGATCTAGCATGGTCGTGAACTTATCACGGCGAACATCTTTACCTTCTGCTTCCTCCCAATAACGCAAGAAGAAGGTGCTGAAATCGATGTGTTGGTTTTTCGCGTACTCAAAGAAGCGTGGCTCGTAAAAATCCAACGACAGCGTCCCATAGTTGATAAAGCGCCCGTTGTTGCCAAGGGTGTGAACAAGATCGGTTCCGGGTGAGCCGCCAATCGCATCAAAGGCAACGGTTGGCATAGGCAAGCCTAATGCCTTAATTTGAGAAACTAGATCAGCGTTCGCATCTATCACCCAACAGGAAGTGGCAGGGTATTGTGTCTGCTGTGATGTAACGACAATGATGTTGAAGCCGAGTGATGCTGATAACTGGGAGAAGATCTTACCGATGGCTGAACTGCCCGCGTTGATGATCAACACATCCTCTTGGGTCAGCTTGGCTATTTCTGTCGTTAGCACCCATGCGGTTAGCGCATTAATGTACAACTGACAGGCGTAGCCATTGTCTAAATGTTGAGGAATTTGGAACAGATCATCTGGTGATACATCGACATAGTTCTGCCATGTTCCACTGGTTGCCACAAGCACTCGTTGATTCACTATAAACTCAGCACTGCTGGATTCTACAATCCTTCCTACCGCTTCAAATCCCGGTACTCTCGGCGGCTGATGGCTATGTTTGTATTGGCCCACACCATAAATCGACAACAGATCACTAGGGTTGATGTTAGTCGCTTCAATTTGTACGCGAACTTTATCTTTGTCTAGTACCCCTAAAGCGACATGTTCTAACTTGAGAGATTCTTTTGGCTGACCGAAACGGAACTGGCTAATTCGGGTATTTTGCTTAGTGTCAGTCATAGTTTGGGCACCTTTATGGATTATGAGTACTGCATTGATTTTAAGTGTAGCGTGTTCATAAACAACCTTGGGTCGCTAATATTGCTTAACATAGCTGGCGTCGGTAAACAGTCGTCATCAACGTAGTCGACATAGTCTGCCGCCGAATCGAAGATCAAAATATCCAAAGCCAAACGATCCAAGCCATATCGGCCTCGGTGGATCATATCCGCTGAAAACACCAATAAGTCACCTGCGGCTAACGGTATCTGCTTACCACCAGAGATGTCATCGCTGCTCACTTTGCCGTTTTCTTCTTGGCGAACATTGTACTCTTCTTCGTTATCCCAACGTTTGTGCGTGCCGGGGATAAGTTCCATGCCGGGCTCATCAAAAAGGGGCACTCGCAGATGCAATACTTGGGTTTCCATGATGACTTTCATCTGGTCATCAATGTCGTAGTCGTATTGACAGTCACGATGCCAGAAGTCTTTTTGCTGCGGGTTTACTGGGTTGAAGAACAGCTGTGTATTCATGAATGCCGGCTTGTTCGGAATCACCGCATCAACCACATCCATCACTTGTTTCGAGCTGATGAAGTCGAAAAGCACGCTTCTATCGTCGGCAGGCAAATACTCGCTTCCCGTAATTAAAGACGAGTTAAATGCTTCTTCTTTATAGAATTCTTCGTTGTCTGCTTTCCATGATTCATGAAATTTCAGCACGACTTTTCTAAGCGATGCAATTTGAGCTTCATTGAAATAATTTCTGATAACAAAGTAACCATGTTCGTCGTAACGGTCACTTAATTGTTGGCTGTTTTCTACCACTGACTACCTTCGTTCATTCTTTGCTGTATAATAACTAAGGTCAACAGCCCCTAGAGATTTCTTGGGCGCATAATGCCAGACAGTTGTCGTTCAACCAAGTAACGAGTGAAGAAGCCTGTAGATTCGGTGATGCTATGAAGCAATATTGAGGGCGAGTGTTACATGCCTATCCACATCATGGACTCATGCGATAAAAATCTCCGCATATGTGATCTATCCCTTATTTTGTAAAATACAAGGATTCATATAGTGAATGTTTCTTTTGTTTGTATGATTATTAACCATGTTGTGATTTGGTTTGCGTATGGAAGATAGAAAATAATGGATGGTTTTTCGCTGGATATGAGAACACTTAATTTCATTATTATTTTGTTCTCTTTCATTTACTGTATTGGCTTATTGTTATTTCAATTCACTCAACAGCCGATTAAAGGGCTTTCAATCTTTTCCATTTCAATATTTGTTATCGGAACTGGGCCGTTGATGTTGAGCCTAAGAGGGGAATTCCCTGATTGGGTCACCGTTATTGGTGCCAATATGGTCATTGCGCTTGGTTTTCATCTCGCCTTGTATAGTTTATGTCTGTTTCGAGAATATTCTCTCAAATGCACTTACCTCAGTAGTCTAATGATGTTGGCTCTTTTGCCATGTTTTATTTACTTCACGTTCTATGAGCCTTCCATAAAGGCTCGAATTATCCTCATTAGTTTATATCTGGCTTTTGTGACTCTTTGCACTGCCTTTGCGGTATTAAAGGGCCGGCGTGATGACTTGACTCTAGGTATTCGGATGATGGCCTTGTCATTTACGATATATGGCGGGTTTATGGTTTTTCGAGTTGTGGTGACACTATTTTCCGCTGAGCTCCAGGATTTCATGGCGGCCACTCTCATTCATCAACTTGCCTTTTTAGTGAGCATCGTTCTTATTGTGTCGATGAGCTTTACAATGCTTTGGCTGATTAACGCAAGGTTGCTTAGTTCTATTCACGAGCTGTCCTACAGCGATCCTCTAACGGTACTGGGAAACCGCAGAGCATTAGATGAGATGGTTCCAGTTATCATGAAGCAGGCGGAAACTGCACCTGTTAGTGCCATTATGATGGATATTGATAATTTTAAGTCGATCAATGACCAACACGGACACATTGTAGGTGACCTCGTGATCAAGTCTTTTGCTGAAATGGTTCAAAGTGCAATCAAAACATCGCCAACAGCCAGTGCGTTTCGTTTTGGCGGAGACGAGATAATGATTTTATTGCCCAATGTTAATTTCCAACAAGCTCAGGTTATTGCCTGCAAGTTACGATTGTCTATTTCAGAGGTATCAGCAGTACAAGAACATGAGATGTTTCTGACATCGAGTTTTGGTGTTGCTCAGCTTCACCCGCATGAGAGTTGGAATGGGTTTATTAGCCGAGCCGACAAAGCGTTATATCAAGCGAAAACAAACGGTCGCAATATGACTTCAATTTGTCCTAGTCATATTAACGAGCTCGTCACTGCCACATAACCAATACTGCTGCGATAGAAAGCAAGATGAGCGCAAGAATGTCTTTGCGCGCGATGCTTTGCCCTAACCAGAAATAGGATATCAACACCATGAAGATCACTTCGACTTGCCCGAGTGTCTTTACGTACGGCACGGCTTGAAGCGACATCGCGCTAAACCAACCCAGAGAACCGATAACACTCGCTAAGCTTGTCATGATGACTAGTTTCGACTTCTTGAATATCAGGCGCAGCGTGTCGCGTTCTCTGAAAAAGAGATACGTACAGATAATCACTGTCTGAAGGGAAATGACGAGGAACAGCACCCAAGCAGCGCTATGAGGGAAGGGCAACCCTATGCTCAAACTTGCTTCCCGTACCCAAAGAGACGTTAAAGCAAAGGCGGTGCTACACGCCATACCTAATAAGAACACTTTCGGGGACAAGCTTCGCCAGCCAGAAGCGCTACTCATGATTAGCACGCCTAAAGTACCAATAAGTACGCCGACCCAACCTGTTAGTGTCAAAGCAGTACCAAAAAACAATACGGATAGCACAGCAGATACGGGGGCTTCACACTTGGCTAAGCCTGCGCCTATCGCATAGTTTTCGAGCTTGAACAGCATCACCATTAAGCCGGTCGCGAGGATCTGCATGATGGCGGCAGCAACAATATAGAAAACAAACTCACCCGAAAAATCCGGTGCGGATACGGGCTGCCATTGATAGAGGGCGCAGAGGTAAATAAGGGCGATAGGGCTAGCCCAAATAAATCGCGCTAACGTTACGCCAGCCACGCTCATGGTGCCACTTAATTTACTTTGAAAGGCATTGCGCCAAGATTGGCTAAAGGCGGCAAGGAGAGTAAAGGCTATCCAACTAAAAGACATGACGCGTCCATGTGTTATGTAATTTGGTGGTGATACTAACAAAAAATCACTTGATAAGAAGTGTCATTATCTGTTTATAGCCACAGGCTCACCTTTATTCTCTATTCGGCAGTAGAGATATCTTCAACAGTTCGATGCTTTCTTCAGAAGATCGGCTGTTTCTTGTTTTTGAAATAGAACAGCGCGCTGATCGAAATGAACAGTAAGGTGAAGTAATAGAAAAACGAAGACAGTGAGGCCAAGAAGGCAAGGTTCTGTTCTATTTCTTGTTCGGTGAAGCCCTGAGACACCAACTTATAGTAGTAAGCGTACAAGATCCCGATCAGCCCGTATCCGAGGTTAAACATTAAACCTTTGAAACTAAGAACGGTGGCTCGGTTGTGCGATTCGGTCTTTTTATTCAGGTGGTAGCTGATGAAAATGTTCATCGTCATGATGATAAAGATTAACACCAACGCCGGAATGACCCCGTAAATCGACCAACCTAAACTGATCCAGTAATAAGTCGCCATGCTTGCTAAACCCATGACCACAATGAAGGTTTTAGGCTCAATACTCTCTGCTAATCTTCGGCTTTGTCCTGCCAATATAATCTTAAGCAAACTTATACCCGCACCAATAAAACCAAAGTAGATAATTGGAATATCAATCGCCAGATAGTATTGGCTGTTCATGGTTAGGAACATGCGTGAGGTGTGTTCGAATAGGCTGTAGTAGAGCAAGATGAACAGCACGTAAGGTGTAGCGAATACCCATTTACCCGCATCGATCGTCAATTTAAGACTTGAGATGGTGGTTGCCAATTTGGTTTGGTCGCTTGGCATCACCTTTTTCTCTTCGCGCATATTAATCGCGGCATAGATGGCGATCATCGCTACAAATAGGGTGGCGAACACAGGAATACGCATCAGATCTTTGGTGCTTTCTGGTTCGGCTAGTCCAAGGAAATGAAAGATGTTCGTCATAAAATTCACGTCGTACATCGCCGCACCAATTAGTGTGACAAAGATACCGACCGTTGAGGCGACACGAAGCTGGATTTGCAGCACTCGAGGCCACAACTCTTCATTACCTTGTTCTTTTAAGGTGTCGTAAGCCAATGCCTCGTCGGCGCCGCTGGCCAGTGCCATCGCTAAGCCACTGAGAATCCGGTTAATCAGAAAGACTATGAACACCAAGTCGGGGTTTCCGGTTGGCACTAAGGCGATCATTGCGATCTCAACAAACATCACAATCGAAGACAGCACCACCAGTTTCTTGCGGCCTAAGGTATCGGCGAATGCACCCGACGGTACTTCAGCAAGCACAATGGTGGCCGCCCAAACTACATTGAGCATCGCGAATTGAGACAGGGTTAACCCGTAATCTAAATAAAGTAGTGTGAATATAGGGTAGTAAAAACGCGCAAAGTAGCTGCTTCTAAACATCAAGAAGTAGCGGACATTGGGAATTTTAAGGATCTCTTTGAGCGTCATGATAATTTCAGTAATTTAGATAACACATTATTATGTATAACCCTTTTACTCTTTTAAATCATGGAATTGTTGCCAAATCCCTAAAATATCTGGTTTGGGTGATCTTCGAACTCATTGTTCATAGTGGGTTATAGGTTTCTCGTCTTCAAATCACTTTCCCCTATTCATTTAGTTTGTGGTGCCGTTTCACTTGTTCGACTGATTTTGGTGCAAGATCGAACTTCTACAACGTCGCTCTCGTATTTACATCTTATTGTATGATTTAATTATTGGTAATAACGATACGCAATGAATCCAATGTAATTGAGGAAGCGAGCATGATCTTAGAGTCATTCAGTCTGGAAGGTAAAGTAGCGATAGTGACGGGCTGTAACACGGGGCTTGGGCAAGGTATTGCATTAGGCCTAGCGGAAGCCGGTTGTAAGGTTGTCGGTGTTAACCGAACAGAGCCTGAAGAGACTATTGAGAAAATGAGTGCAGCAGGTCATTCGTTCCTAAACGTGAGTGCTGATCTTCTCGAGCAAGCGTGCATTCCAGGGGTTATAGAGCGCACTTTGGCTGAGTTTGGCCAAGTCGACATTCTCGTGAACAATGCAGGAATTATTCGCCGCCAAGATGCTATTGAGTTCTCAGAGCAAGATTGGGATGACGTAATGAACGTGAACACCAAGACGGTGTTCTTTATGTCTCAGGCTGTTGCAAAGCAATTTAAGGCTCAAGGTACTGGCGGAAAGATCATTAACATTGCATCGATGCTCTCATTCCAAGGTGGCATTCGAGTTCCTTCCTATACGGCTTCAAAAAGTGCTGTGATGGGCGTGACACGTGCGATGGCGAACGAATGGGCGCGCGATAATATCAACGTGAATGCGATAGCCCCCGGTTATATGGAAACGAACAATACTCAAGCTCTGCGTGAAGATGCTGAGCGTAATCAAGCGATTCTTGAGCGTATTCCGGCTGAACGTTGGGGTAAACCGCAAGATATCGCAGGTCCTTGTGTGTTCTTAGCATCATCAGCATCGGATTACATTAATGGCTATACCATTGCTGTTGACGGTGGTTGGTTAGCACGCTAGTTGGTTTTTTATTCTAAATTTTGAGTTTGCAGCAATCTTGCAGGAGAAGATAAATGAAAATCGCTTTAATGATGGAAAACAGTCAGGCAGGTAAAAATGCCATGGTTGCAGCTGAGCTAGAGTCAGTGGCGGGTGGCATTGGTCACGATGTTTTCAACTTAGGTATGACCGACGAGAATGATCACCACTTAACGTATATCCACTTAGGTATCATGGCCAGTATTCTGATCAACTCAAAGGCTGTGGACTTTGTTGTGACGGGATGTGGAACAGGGCAAGGTGCTTTGATGTCACTGAACCTGCACCCGGGTGTGGTTTGTGGTTACTGCCTAGAGCCATCAGATGCTTTCTTGTTTAACCAAATCAACAACGGCAATGCTCTCGCTCTCGCTTTTGCTAAAGGCTTTGGCTGGGCAGGTGAACTCAACATTCGTTATATCTTTGAAAAAGCGTTCACAGGCGAGCGTGGTAATGGGTATCCACTAGAACGTGCAGAACCACAGCAACGTAATGCAGCAATTTTGAATGAAGTGAAAGCGGCGGTGGTAAAAGATAACTTTATTGATTCTCTGAGAGCTATCGACCAAGATCTAGTGAAAACAGCGGTTGGCAGCGAGCGTTTCCAACAATGCTTCTTTGAGCATTGCCAAAACCAAGAAATCGCTGATTATGTTCGTTCACTTTTAGATTAATTAGAGCGTTTAGTTCTGATAGAGCCAGCCTTGTTCGGCTGGCTTTTTGATGAATAATTAAAGCAATGTAATGAGACAAACAGTAATCAGCTGGCTAAATTGCGATTCGTGTTTTCCTGAATTTACTCTTCATCTTCGGTTTCTTTGGGAGCATTCGACGCCCAGTCTTTTTCAAGCCAGTTATCGAGCACGTGTTGCAGTACGTTCAAGGAGGTTGGTTTCTCTAGGCGACCATCCATCAACTTGCTGATCATATCTAACTCGTGCTGTCCTGATTCGCCAGACAAAGCAATGATTGGCGTTTGAGGAGAGCGTGCCTTGATGATTTGGCTTGCGTCAAAACCATTCATTATCGGCATTTGTACGTCCATTAAGATCAAATCGACCTTGTGTGTTTTGAACAGCTCGACGGCATTCTCGCCGTTTTTAGCTTGTAAGCTATTTACGCCAAGTCGACTCAGGTACATCTGAACAAGCGTGCGTTGCACTTCTTTATCATCGACGATAAGCACGGTTGGAGCCAAATGGTTCTCTGGGGTTAGCGTACTTGTTGGCTCTGAACTTTGCGTTTCCGCTTGGTTATCTGGCTTAACTTCTGCGTTGGGTTTGTTTTCAGTTGTGGTTTGATTACTTTTCCAATCATTGAAGTAAGGCGTACGAAGTGCGTCTGCTTTGGGTGCATTGGGTACTACCGGGAAGTACAGGTGGAACTCAGTAAACTCCCCAAGTTTAGAGTGGCACTCAACTCGGCCGCCAAATGAACGCATCACACGTTGGCAATAGCCAAGCCCTAGGCCGCTACCACCGCTTTTTTGGTAAGAGAAGAAGTCATCAAAGATCTTATGTGCAATGGCTTCGTCAATGCCAGGGCCGGTATCTCGGAATATCAGAACGTTCTCGTAAGGCCCTGTGTTGGTGCTGATCTCAATTTGGCTTTCTGGATAAGAATCAAAGTAATAGATTGCATTACGTATCAGGTTGAAAATAACGAAATTGAATAAGGTTTCATTGAGCTTTGCTACAAAATCAGCGTGTTGTGGTAAACGAATGCGTTCAATGATCTTTTCATTCTCAAAACCATAGTGGCTTACGGCTTGATCTACGGCTTTGTGGATAGAGGTCATGGCCACAGGGCCGTGTTCAGGCGTACTGTCACTGACTTCGCGCAGGATGATATCAATCAGTTGTCGCCCGCGTTGAATCGCCGCTTGGCCATTCTCAATATCCTTTAGGATTTGTTTAGCTGGGGCTTGGTTATCAATGTGCTGTTTTAACACCTCAAAATGCAGCTGCACTTGAGCCAGCGGGTTACGCATTTCGTGTGCGATAGAATTAGCAAGCGCGCGACTTTGGCGAATGCGTCTATCGGCTTCAATGGTGCTTTGTACACGAGTTAACAAGGTTTGCAGTGCAGAGATCTCTTCGTTAGAGAACATCTTATCGTTGCTCTTATGTGATGAGACCAATAAGTGCGTGACCGATTTCCCCTGACCAAATAAAGGCATCACCAAAGCGGTGTCGTTTGAGCTCATCTTGTCATATAGGGCTTTTATCGAGCGCTTGGCTGGTGCGGTGTAATCAAGCTCCTGAGACAGCTCATCGAACACTAAAACGGACTTGTTGGTAGACAGGTAATCTTCGTAGAAGGTTTCGTTGTAGTTGCTGTTCACCAGACGCAACTTGTCTTCGGGAATCTGCAATAGGCTACCTAATCGACGCATTGCATCATCAATCGACAGCTTGAAATCGTCTTCTAGTGAGAGGATCTGTTGTACTGGCGTTTTCTTGTTTCCGTAGACAAAGAACGAGGCGTAGTGGCTTACGCGCTTGTAGAGAACATGCCACGTGATGCCGATAATCGCGCAGATTGGGATAGCAACAAGCCATTGACTGTCGTCTGTCAGCGGGATAAATATCGCGCCAAAAGGGATCACCAAAATAGCACAAACCAACATCGCATTTAGGCTCATGTACGCCAGGTATTTCACGCTGTAGAAGCGCGAGGTCAGCAGGGCATAGCCAACGAACAACATTTCACTTATCGACAAAGCTGGTGGCAGCCAAGTGAGCGAGAAATCACGCAAGAAGTAGGTCATGCCTAGGTGGATCGTCGCAGTAGACAGCATGAAGACTAAAATGCCGGCGATCATATAGTTGGTTTTGGCTAAAGTTAGCTTGCTGCTGTTGGCGCGCATGGCCACCAGGTTGAGTAGTGTTAGCACTACAAAGCTAATCATCCCAATAAAGAAGTACGGCGTATGCGGGCCAAACTCAATCACGAACTGGCTTGGGCCTGCAATGGTGACGTGTTCAACGGTTAACCCCGGACTTAAATTGATAAAGAAGGAGTAGACGGTCAGGGTGACGAAAATGGCTTGCTGCCACACATGAACCTTACCATTACGTTGTTCAGCGGCGAGTTTGCACGAGAAGTAATAGGCAAAGGCAAACGCAAAGAACGAGGCGAGGTTGGCAAACTTTGCGGCGAACACGGCGGCCGAGGCCCCAAGTTCCGGTAATAAGTCGGTATGGAAATAAGCGTTACTGCTGATCCACGCAACAATGCAGATCGAATACGCGATGTAAGGGGCATGGTGTGTCCCTGCGATCACTTCGTTCTTCTGTTTCAGGCGATAGCAGTAATAGAACAACCACATGACAACCACAGCCACGGTTGCAAGCAGTGTGATTGCTTTTGCATAGATGATCGCCTCTAGGCCGAAATCAAACATGTTCATCCTTTTTCACCGAGCTAGTTTTTCCTGCCGAGCGCGACTTTTCTAATGACTTTCTGCTTTCTCGCACTGCGCGTTTGTAGCTTCGAAAATCGACATTATTGAACGCTTTTACCATCATCTCAAAATTCCAGAATCCACGATAAATTGTCGTGCCATCGTCATTTAATTCGCAATATCCAGAATGGAAGTATGCATTGGAATCAATGGTTTGATAAAACTGAAGCATGAAAGGTTGCTCGATAATAGTGAAGCCAATCTTATAGCCTATTTGGTGTAACACACTCATCAGCTCTTTTTGAGAAAGGTAGAGGAAATAGAGCTTTTGTTGGGTATTGCCACTGACTGTCAGACGTAACACCTCACACAGGGCATCTTTGTCGGACAATTGTAACTGGAATTGTTGGTCAAATTCTGGGAGAGAGTAACATTTTGACAGTGTAGGCGGTGTGAAAAGTTGTAACCCTGCGAGTTCATCGTTGCCGTAATTGGGTAAACAGTATTGCCATTGCTCATTGCTGAACGGCGGTGCGTAACTTAGCCAAGTGTCATTCTTAGACCAGTCTTGAATCAGCGCAGAGGAAACCAGTGTTGGAAAGGCTTCATCGACTGGATGCTTGAGCAGAATAAAATGCTTACCTGCCTGAGAAAGGTGTAATAAAGGCAGCATCTCAAACCATTTCTCGCCCTTGATGAACACCTCGAGATTGCTTAAAGCAATGGCATCGCTGATTGGCATTCCTTGTGGGTGACTCGGTGTTTGTACCAAAAGTGGCTCATGTTCTATCTGTTCGATGATCGCACCGTAATAAGCACTGTCATTGATAGGGAGGTCGACATGAGAAATGGAGCTTGGATTTAATGGAGATTTTGCTTTGATCGCAGCAATTTCACACTCACACCAGAAATCTAGCCAATGCATATAGCACTGCCCTACAGCCTGCTCTAGAAGAGCAATCTCTGCAGATAGTGTATTTGGATAGCGCAGAATCAGATCGCGGTAGTCCATCACCTCAAACAATACAGAGTAGCTTTTGTTTTGATGCTCTGGGAAAAGCAATTCTAATTGGCTTCTACGATATTCAGTCACGCTTTGAAAAAGCTCAGTGCGCTCATGTGGCTGATAAGTGTTGATGACGAGCTCTATCAGCGCTCGCTGTTTTATTTCGATAGACAGACTGCTAGCCAACAGTGAGCCTAAAGACGACGTTAATTTCATGTTTAACCTAGCCTAGGTTTATATAATTATTTTTATTTGATCTGCACTATCTATAGGACACTGATTTTAGGTATGTGTTTGAAGTTACGTTACTTTGAGAGAGCCAATCGTAACTTTACTTGTGTCCATGTTGTGAGAAGTAAGTTGCATAATCGGGTGAGATTTTACTACTTGCACCCACCCTTAACAATAAAGATTTTCCATATTTGAATGAATTCACAGATGAACAAAGTACATTATTATCAACAACTTGTAGGGATGGATCACAGTTTTAAAATCAGACATGATTAAGCCGAGCATAAACTTTTGAATTTATAAAATAATCTCAAATATCTATTTTTTGAACCAATATCATAATCCAAATCAACATGAGCTCATCTTATTAATTACAGCGTGAATGTATTTGGTGTGAGATATGTAATTAACTGATGCATTATATCTGTCTTATACTCGCTTATTCTCTCGCTACTCATTTTAATGATTTAAATATCAGGTGGATAAAAGCAGAGCTCCAGTGCTCGTCTTGTTTTCCTGACAATCTCCTGTGTTTATAGAGTAGTTACACCATAATCTCTGATGAAGTGATGACATTCGAGGTTTAAGCTTGCCTGCATATGAAACATTATTGCGAGTAATCCCTCGTAAATGATTGAGGTAGAGAGAATTTATGAAGAACGTACGATTAACATCATTACTTGGAACAGCAACCTTGTTTAGTGTCGTGGCGTTAGCTGGGTGTAGTCAGAAATCAGAAGTACCAACTCAACCGCAAGAGAATGCGAACCCCATCTGCAGCACTAAAAACCTGACGGGTGGTTGGTCGAAAAGTGAGATAACACCAGAAGCCAAGCAAGCTTTAAACGCAGTTCTTAGCCAAATGAACACTTCAGCTGAGCTCAAGCAGATCTTGAGTGTTCGAACTCAGGTTGTCGCGGGTTTGAATTACGCTATTGAGTTTGAAATGGATAATGGTGAAGTGTGGAACACCATCGTTTACCGTTCTCTACAAGGTGACATCGAAATGACGCAACCTGCACAGAAAGGTCTTCTGTGCTCATAATCTAGATGTGCCAGTGTCTTGTGAGATAGGCTGATAGCAAATAAAAATGGCTCCGTGTTGGGAGCCATTTTTGTTTTTAAGAAGACTGATTTGTTGAACGTTTTCAGTCGGCCAACTCGGGCTCAGCTAACTCCTGAACACAAGCACGGCTGATGTCTTCATCAATGTAGGCCATACCGAGTTTATTGAGGTAGTCCATGCGATCGGCAGTGCGAAGCTCGATGTCGGGGCCTGCAATGTTGTTGGCTTGATAAATTTCAGTGAGATGAGACATGAATTGCTCGCCCACACTCATCATCAATAGACTCATTGCGCCTACGTCCGGTCTTACTTTGGTGCGTTGCTTTTCAGATAGGTTTACCGCTAGTACGATAGGTTGTTCTTCACCTTCGAATCGAACGCCTCGCTCACGAACGGTTTGTTGAGCCCAGTAGTACGCCAGTTCTTTACTCTGAGTGAGAAACACTGGCTCAACCGATTCGGTATAGTTGTTGCCGATGGTTGCCATAGTTTTTGAAGCTGCTTCGTTGAGCGCTTTGTCTCCAGAACGTTTTAAACCTTGGCCTTGAATCGAAGCCAATAAAGCTGAAGATGTGCCGTGATACCAAGTATCACCCGTCGCGAAACCATTCTCTGATAACAGTGTTTTTGCATCTTGTAGGTGTGTAGGTATTGAAGTCATAGGCACTCTCAACAAATAGGAATCTGAACAAATATGTATACAGTTAGCTTAAACAGAAGTTGTTCGGTTAACCGTGGTGTGGAACACAAATCTGAGGCTTTGAGATAAAGCTGGCAGTACAAGCTTTATCTCAAAGCCTTCCCCCGGATCTTACCTAAGTAAGAGAGAAGGACGGGGGAGGCTTTAGCGTTAGCGATTAATCAAATTGGTTCGATGTATTCGCTTCACCTGCAGCTTTTAGTGCGTTCTCACCAGCAAAGTACTCTTTGTGGTCATCACCCATGTCAGAACCAGACATGTTTTGGTGTTTAACACATGCGATGCCTTGGCGGATTTCTTTACGCTGAACATTCGCAACGTAACCTAACATGCCTTGGTCGCCGAAGTACTCTTTCGCTAGGTTGTCAGTAGACAGCGCAGCAGTGTGGTAAGTCGGTAGCGTAATCAAGTGGTGGAAAATACCCGCTTCACGTGATGCGTCTGCTTGGAATGTACGGATCTTCTCGTCAGCGCTTGCAGACAGTTCAGTTTCATCGTATTCCGCGCTCATTAGGCTTGCACGGTCGTAAGCTGAAACATCTTTACCTTCTGCTACCATCGCATCGTATGCTTGTTGGCGGAAGTTTAGCGTCCAGTTGAATGATGGAGAGTTGTTGTAAACCAGCTTCGCATTAGGGTGAACTTCACGTACGCCGTCCATCATCTCTTTGATTTGACCGATGTGTGGCTTCTCAGTCTCAATCCATAGTAGGTCAGCACCCGCGTTGATTGCTTCAATACAGTCGAATACACAACGGTCTTCACCAGTACCTTGGCGGAATTGGTATAAGCCTGAAGGTAGACGCTTAGGTCGAACTAGCTTGCCGTCACGGTTAAAGCAAACGTCGCCTTCTGCCATATCTGCAACATCGATCTCTTCAACATCTAGGTATGAGTTGTAGATATCACCTTGGTCGCCCGGCTCTTTCACTACTGCGATTTCTTTTGTTAGGCCAGCACCTTGAGAATCGGTACGAGCAACAATAACGCCGTTGTCGATGCCTAGTTCAAGGAAAGCGTAACGAAGTGCGCGAAGTTTTGCGTGGAAGTCAGCGTGTGGAACCGTTACTTTGCCGTCTTGGTGACCACATTGCTTCTCATCGGCAACTTGGTTTTCAATTTGTAGACAACATGCGCCTGCTTCAATCATCTGCTTAGCCATTAGGTAGGTCGCTTCTGCGTTACCAAAACCTGCATCGATATCGGCGATGATTGGCACCACGTGTGTTACGTGATTGTCGATTTTGTCTTGGATAAGGTCTTGTTGGTTAACGTCGCCCGCTTCACGTGCAGCGTCTAGCTCACGGAATAAACCACCCAGTTCACGTGCATCAGCTTGGCGCAGGAATGTGTATAGTTCTTCTACTAGGCCTGCAACCGATGTTTTCTCATGCATAGATTGGTCTGGAAGTGGACCAAAATCAGAGCGAAGTGCAGCAACCATCCAACCAGAAAGGTATAGGTAACGACGGTCAGTCTTGCCATCAAAGTGCTTCTTAATAGAAATCAGTTTTTGTTGGCCGATGAAACCATGCCAACAACCCAGAGACTGAGTGTATTGAGAGCTGTCTTCGTCGTAAGCCGCCATGTCTGCACGCATGATATCTGCCGTGTATTGTGCAATATCCAGACCTGTTTTGAATTTGTTTTGAGCTCGCATACGAGCAGCAGATTCAGGGTTAATTGCATCCCATGGAGCACCAGCAGCGCTTTTTGCAACTTCAATCATTTCGATATCTTGTGTAATTTGCGACATAACTATTCCTTAGTTTCACGTGGGGTATGGTTGCCAAATTGGCTTGGATTAAAACTTTGCTATGGACAAAGAATAACCACTCATGTGATAATTTTGTTAATTTATAGTTATTATATTCGGTATTTTTCTTATGAATATTGCTCGCATAGACCTTAATTTGCTTGTGTATTTAGACATGTTGCTACGTGAAAGAAACGTTACACGAGCAGCAAATCAATTGGGTATTACTCAACCAGCCATGAGTAATGGCCTTCGCCGATTGCGTGATCTGTTTGAAGACCCGCTATTAGTAAGAACAAGTGAAGGGATGATACCGACCGAACGCGCGCATAAGTTGCAGCCACTGATTCGAAACATCTTGGCGAATGTAGAGAAGACACTGCAACCGACCACAGAGTTTAATGCAGAAGACAGTGAACGCGTGTTTCGTATCATGGCGAGTGACTATGCAGAGTCGACCATTATTCAACCTCTTCTGAAAAGGTTAAGTGAGATAGCACCGAAAATACGACTGGATATCATGACGCCAAGTGACGTGAGTTATCAGGATGTAGAGCAAGGTACCGTTGATATAATTATCAACCGATTTGACGATATTCCTCAGTCGTTTCACCAGATGAGCCTCTGGCACGACGGGTTTTCTTGCCTATTTAGTTGTGACAACCCGATCGCCGACAACTTCGATATTTTGTCTTATTTAAAGGCACAACATATTTGGGTAAGTAAGACAGGTATGGGAACGGGAGTGGGAATAAACCCAAGTGAAGCACAAAAGCTTGGTTGGATAGATGAGGCATTAATGCGCATCGGTAAAACCCGTAACATCACGGTGTTTACTCGACACTATTTGTCGGCGATTCTCTTCGCTCAGCAGAAGAACCTTATCCTGACTATTCCTACCAAAGCAGCTCAACTGCAGCGCAATAATCCTAGATTGTTGATCAAGCCTGCGCCATTTGCGATTGAACCCTTTGAGGTGAAGATGGCGTGGAGTCCATTGTTACAAACCAATCCAGACCATCAGTGGATGCGTCGTTTGATTAAAAGTGTCGCTAACGAAATCGAGAGTGGAGTGACGGAATAACATAGTTTGTAGGGTATTTTTTATATGAATATCCAATATAACCGGCATAAATTAGCTAAATTCATGTCCGTTAAGTAAGTTTAAATCAGTAAAGTAAATTTGAGCTAGTCACGAAAATTTATTGAGTAGCCATCAATTAGTTTGAGAGAGATTTTATGAGCAGTCGTATTCAACAGGGAAGCTTGAACATTGATAGCACCCTCTACCAATTAATTAATGAGCAGGTGATTCCTGGAACAGGCATTGTCGCTGAAGACTTTTGGCAATCATTTGCAACCATTCTTGAAGATTTGGCGCCAAAAAATCGCGCATTGCTTATCAAGCGTGAAGATCTTCAACATCAAATTGACGTTTGGCACCAAGAGCGTGCCGGGCAAACGCTAGATCCTGTAGAGTACAAACAGTTCTTACAGCAGATCGGTTATTTGGTTCCTGAAGGCGATGACTTTCAAGTGACGACAGCCAGCGTAGAACCTGAGATCGCAACACAAGCAGGGCCGCAGCTTGTGGTGCCAATCATGAACGCACGCTTTGCACTTAACGCAGCCAATGCGCGTTGGGGCAGTCTATATGATGCGCTCTACGGAACGGACGTGATCAGTGAAAGTGATGGCGCGGAAAAGGGCGGAAGCTTTAACCCTGCTCGTGGCGCTAAAGTAGTGACTTATGCTCGTGAGTTCCTTGATGATGCAGCGCCATTAAACGGTGTCTCTCATAAAGACGTGACCAAATACAGCATCAGTAACGCTAGCATCGGCAATAAGCTCATAGCGACACTCGATAACGGCGAAGAAGTCACTCTCATTGATAGCGACCAGTTCATTGGCTATCAAGGTGACGCAAGTTCCCCTTCGTGCATTCTTCTTAAACACAATAATCTGCACATCGAAATTCAAATTGACCCAAGCGCACCGATTGGTAGCGTTGATGTGGCGGGTATTAAAGATGTGTTGGTCGAAGCTGCCCTAACAACCATTATGGATTGCGAAGACTCGGTTGCTGCAGTTGATGGTGAAGACAAAGCATTGGCTTACCGTAACTGGTTAGGCTTGATGAAAGGTGATCTGCAAGAATCACTAGAGAAAAACGGCAAAACTATTGTTCGTAACCTTAATCCCGATCGCCAATACACCAGCGTGACGGGTGGTGAGATTTCACTAAAAGGCCGCAGCATGTTGTTCATCCGTAATGTCGGCCACTTGATGACTAACCCTGCGATTATTGATGCCGAAGGTAATGAAGTGCCTGAAGGCATTATGGATGGCATGATCACTTCGTTAATTGCGATGCATGATTTAAAAGGCAACAGCGCGTACCAAAACTCGACTGCGAACAGTATCAACATCGTAAAACCTAAGATGCATGGCCCTGAAGAAGTCGCCTTTACTAATGAATTGTTTGGCCGTATTGAAGATGCATTAGGGCTAGATCGATTCACGATAAAAGTCGGCATCATGGACGAAGAGCGTCGTACTTCGGTTAACCTTAAAGAATGTATTCGTGCAGCTAAAGATCGTGTTGTGTTTATCAACACAGGTTTCTTAGACCGAACGGGTGATGAGATTCACACCAGTATGGAAGCGGGGCCTTTTGCTCCTAAAACACAGCTGAAAACCATGACTTGGATTGGCGCATACGAAGATCAAAACGTTGATCTTGGCTTAGCTTGTGGCCTGCAAGGTAAAGCCCAGATTGGTAAAGGTATGTGGCCAGAGCCGGATAATATGGCGAAGATGATGGACGCGAAAATCGGACATCCACAAGCGGGTGCCAATACCGCTTGGGTTCCTTCTCCAACCGCCGCGACTTTGCACGCGCTGCACTATCATAAGGTGAGTGTACCAAGCCGTCAGAAAGAGCTTCGTGAGCGAGTGAGAGCCAATGTCGATGATATTCTTACTATCCCGCTACTGGGCAACCAAAAGCTTACCGCGCAAGATATTCAAAGTGAACTGGATAACAACACCCAAGGTATTTTGGGTTATGTGGTTCGTTGGATTGACCAAGGCGTTGGTTGTTCGAAGGTACCTGATATTAACGATGTAGGGTTAATGGAAGACCGAGCGACGCTGCGTATTTCAAGCCAGCATATTGCGAACTGGTTACGTCACGGCATTTGCGAGGAAGCTCAGGTAATGAAAACCATGAAGCGTATGGCCGCAGTGGTGGATGAGCAAAACGCTGGCGACCCGAGTTACCGTAACATGGCGCCTGATTTTGAAAACAGCATTGCATTTTCAGCGGCGTGTCAGTTGGTATTCGAAGGCTGTGCTCAGCCGAGCGGTTACACCGAGCCAGTGCTGCACGCGATGCGTCTAAAACTGAAAGCGCAGGGATAGTGAAGCAACCGAATAACAAAAACAGAGAATGTAAAATACTAAAAAAAGAAACCCCCTTTAACCGAGCCCAAGGTGCCGCGCTTTTATAGCGCGGCTTTTTTTTGATTCATTTTTGTGGTGGGAAGGGGGGAAGTGGGGCAGGTTAGTGCTCACTAAGACTTAATTATTTCCGAGCCCTAATCACTGCCAGAACTTAGTTACTACCAACCTTATTTTCCGCCAAAGCAAAGATACTTAATGTCCATGTACT
The DNA here is from genome assembly GCF_041469245.1 of Vibrio sp. 10N.286.51.B11. NCBI lineage: Bacteria > Pseudomonadati > Pseudomonadota > Gammaproteobacteria > Vibrionales > Vibrionaceae > Vibrio > Vibrio sp. 10N.286.51.B11. The sequence goes on from NZ_JBFRKI010000041.1 coordinate 47,132, forward strand.
CATCGATGCCTTCTTTCGCACCTTCACGGCCAATACCTGATTGTTTCACACCACCGAAAGGCGCGACTTCGGTTGAGATTAGACCATCATTAATGCCGACCATACCGTACTCAAGCGCTTCTGCAATGTTCCACACTCGGTGGATGTTCTGACTGTAGAAGTAAGACGCCAAACCATAAATCGTATCGTTGGCCATCTCGATAAGCTCTTCGTCCGTGTCGAATTTCATCACGGGCGCGACTGGGCCAAAGATCTCTTGTTGAACGATGTCCATGCTGTGTTTTACATCTTTAAGAACAACAGGTTGAATGAAAAGCCCATTAAGTTCCTGAGTTGGCGTGACAGGCGTGGCACCTTGTTCAATCGCTCGGTTTACCAAAGCTTGGATGTTGTTCTTTGCGTTCAGGCTGACAACAGGGCCAATCGTGACACCTTCATCTAAGCCGTTACCAATCTTAAGCTGCTGAACCGCTTGATCGAATTTAGCCACAAACTCATCGTACACTTTACTGTGAACGTAGAATCGGTTTGCACAGACACATGTTTGACCTGCATTACGGAACTTCGACGCCATTGCCCCTTGAACGGCTGCATCGATGTCGGCATCGTCAAACACAATAAATGGTGCGTTACCGCCAAGTTCCATTGAGGTGCGTTTGATGCCTTTTGCGGCTTGAGCCATCAAAATACTGCCCACACGGGTCGACCCAGTGAAAGAGATTTTTTTGATAAGCGGATGCGAAGTGAATAGGTTGCCCACTTGTTCAGGGCTTTCACCAAGCACCACTTGAAGTAGATCTTTAGGGATACCCGCTTGATAAGCCAGTTCAACCACAGCAAACGCAGAAAGCGGTGTCTCATCCGAAGGTTTCACGACAAAGCTACAACCGGCAGCTAAGGCAGGAGCCGCTTTACGAGTGATCATTGCGATAGGGAAGTTCCATGGCGTAATCGCACACGCGACGCCGATAGGTTGCTTGATGGTCACTAAGCGTTTGCCTGCAACTGTGCTCGGAATGGAATCACCATAAGTGCGCTTCGCTTCTTCTGCAAACCACTCAATGAAGCTCGCGCCATACACGACTTCACCTGTCGCTTCGGCTAACGGCTTGCCCTGTTCCATTGTCATGATTCGAGCAAGGTCATCTTTGTTTTCGAGGATCAACTGGTGCCAGCGATGAAGCAGTGCAGCACGAGATTTAGCAGGAATTTTTGCCCACTCTTTCTGTGCGACATGAGCTCGTTCAATCGCGCTCGATAACTCTGTTTCTGATGATATCGGTGCGTGCCCGATGAGTTCCCCCGTTGCTGGGTTTGTGACTGCAACTGCGTTGTTCGCTTCTGTCACCATAAAAGAGAGTAAGTGCTGGTTATCAATGTTTAGCATCGTGATTCCTTTGTCGTGATTACTTTAGACGTGTTGCTGATGTGCGGGTTGGCGAGTGTTCAGAACACTTGGACCAAATGTTGATTAGTCGCAGATTGTGGTCGTTAATTCGATAGTTTTGAAGCCCTTGTTTGCGTAAGCATTGTTTACCAAATCATGTCTATCAAAGTAGGTTTTTCGAAATCCATGATCAGCTAAGTCATGGACTTCGAAATTCTCTAAGAAAGTGTTTACTGCTGACTCCAATTATCAGCTTCGATTTTCGCCAGCGCTTTTGCTGCTTTTTGAAGTGCGGGCAAGAATTTTATTGCTTCATCCGGTTTCACTCGAATCACAGGCGCTTGTATCGCTAGGCCTAGGTTTGATTGACCTGTTGGTGAGGGGATCAGCACTGCGATACAGACTAAGCCTGGCAAAAACTCTTCATCATCAATAGCAAAACCTTGGATTTTCGCTTCTTCGATGTCTTTCTCTAGAATCGAATAGTCGGTAATCGTGTTTACGGTGTATTGAGTCAGCGGCACATTTTCAATTAATCGTCTGCGCTGCGACTTAGACATGTGCGCTAAAAACAGTTTGCCAGTAGCCGAGCAGTGCACGGGAACGCGAGAGCCGGGGTGCAGGTGAAAGCGAAGGGGAGCTTCAGTTTCGGCACGATCGAGATAGATGATTTCACCACTTGAAAGAGCCGTCAGGTTACAACTCTCACCGACTTCTGCTCTTAGATTTTCAAGGATGGTGCGTCGCGCGCTGTGCATGGTGCTATTCAAAAGTAGGTTTTCGGCAAGTTTTCTTAGTCGAATGCCTGAGCTGTAGTGCTTTTCGTCGCCATCTCTTTGAATGATGCCCGCGGCTTCTAATTGCTGAAGCATTCGGTGCAGCGTGGGTTTTGGTAATCCGGTCTCTTCGACTAAACCTTGAAGAGAAATAAACTCGTCTTTTTGCGCTATCACCTCTAATAGTGCAAAAAGTCGGAGGGTCGGTGTATCCCCTTGAACTTGCGGTGTTTCTGTTTGCATACAGTGATTCATCCTTGCGATATGTCTATGCCTAAGAGTGTACATACCAAATCATTATTCTTCAATTATCTGAATAAAATTTGACCTTTTTTATTATTCCAATAATATAAATGTAAATTATGGAACAATTAATCTCAATAAATGGAATTTAAAGATGAAGGCGATTGAACGGATTATTGATAAAGCTCATTTAGATCGTAAGCGTGTTGTTTTGAGTGAAGCGGAGGACCCGCGAGTGCTAGCTGCTGCAAGAATGGCAATCGACAAACAGCTCGCTCACATCACACTCGTGGGCGATGAATCGGCGATCATCGCTGCTGCAGAACTGCATCACATTAACCTGGCTGGCATTCATATTGTTTCTCCTCAGGCGCCGTCACTCAAAGAGGTGCTCGCTGAGCGGCTGTATACATTAAGAAAAGCCAAAGGCATGACTTATGATGACGCTCTAGAGCTGGTTCAAGATCCACTTGTTTTTGCCAATCTGATGGTCAGAGAGGGGCTGGTGGATGGCACAGTTAATGGTGCGGTTTATACCACGTCTGATGTGGTGCGAGCTGCGCTTCAGATTATCGGCCCCGCGCCAGACAGTGAATTGGTATCCAGTTTCTTTCTGATGATGTTGTGTGAGCCTTTCCATAATCTTAAAGGCGGCATGATTTTCAGTGACTGTGGTTTGGTGATTAACCCCAATGAAACCGAGCTAGCATCGATTGCCGTAGCCGCATCAATCAGTGCTCAAACGCTACTGATGGAAGAACCTAAAGTCGCAATGCTGTCTTTTTCGACCAACGGCAGTGCCAAGCACGAATCGGTCGATAAGGTTCGTAATGCGGCTCAACTCGTAAAACAACGTTGTCCCGGAATCGCCGTCGATCAGGATGTTCAACTCGATGCCGCGATTGTGACTGAGATTGCCGCGAAAAAGCTGCCAGATTCAGAGGTGAAAGGTCAATCGAACGTGTTGATATTTCCCAATTTAGAAGCAGGTAATATTGGTTATAAGCTTGCGGAAAGGTTAGGCGGGGCAGTTGCGATTGGTCCACTGTTACAAGGGTTGAATCAACCTGCGAATGACTTATCAAGAGGGTGTTGCGCACAAGACATCTTTAATGTGATCGCGGTGACCGCGGTACAAGCGCAGCAAGGGAAAGTGTCTGACTCTAAGGCTGATACTGAAGCTGAGGTTGAAGAAAGACAAGAGTCGACGTTTGATTTTAGGTATTAACATCTCGCTCCTGAATCTAGCACTCAAATTCGCACTCATATCCAATCCCCAAACAACCTAATTAGGATTGCTAATGGAGTTACCTGTTTTACTCGCCATTCTTACCACTATTGCGGTGGGTACCTATTTTCAAACTGTCACCGGATTTGGCCTCGGTATCATCGTGATTGGTTTAACGGTTAGCCTTAATCTGGTTTCCTTACCCGTTATAGCTGCTGTGGTCAGTATTGTGACTTTGTTCAATTGCTTGGTTGCATTGATGGGTAAGCCACTGCTTGGGGAACTCAAGATTCTGGTGGTGTTGGTCATCGGTATTATTCCCGGCGTTTCGATGGGGGTGTACTTGCTGGACGAGTTAAGCGATTCGGCAACGCATATTCTCCGAGGACTATTGGGTGCGATGGTGCTATTCGCAGGTCTGAGCTTTATGTTCAAACCTAAAACCAGAAAGGATCGCTCGGCAACCGTATGTTTTCTTGTCTCAGGCTTTAGCTCTGGGTTAGCGGGTGGGTTGTTTGGGATGGCAGGTCCACCGATTGTTTATCATCTCTATCGGCAACCTTTTTCTCTCGATCTGGTGCGAAGCACACTGCTGATGGTGTTCGCTTGTACGTCGATGTCACGTACGGTCAATGTCTACGCTGCAGGCGACATGGAACAGAGCATACTGTGGCTATCTGCTATTGCTGTTCCCTTGGTGGCGCTTGTCACGATGTTTGCTCGACGTTTCCCACCACCGTTGTCCAATGATCAACTCAGAAAGCTGGTGTTTATTGTGTTGATGTTGATTGGTGGGTACTTGATGGCGGTCTCTGCATGGTCGTTGTTTGGCTCTTCGTAAACCATTCTCGACAAAGGAGGCTAGTGAGTCGCTAGCCTAAGCTTCCCTGTTTAAACACGCTTCAGCATCTCAAATACGCTCTTAGATAATCCGAACAAGCAGCTCTCTTGTACGTCCAAGGTAATGTTGTTGCGGTAATATGGGCTCAAATCCACTCCCATCCCCACGCCATGAATCTCAATTCCGTTTTTGGTCGACTCACGTTCAATGACTTGTTTGAGGTGGTTATCCAAATAGAACTGATCGTTGGCGGTGCTGGTGGCGGTATCCATTGGGCAGCCGTCTGAGAACACGATCAAAACCTTTCGTTGAGCAGCGTGCTGTTGCAACCGCTGGCTCGCGAACTGTACCGCTTCGCCATCAATCCCTTCTTTAAAGACGTCTGCTTTACGAAGACTCGCAATGCCAAGGCGAGATCGTCTCCAATGGGTATCAAAATCCTTAAACACGATGTGCCGAACTTCGTTCAAGCGGCCTGGGTGCTTTGGTTGGCCTTGTTTAAGCCACTGTCGATAGACCTTGCCACCGTTCCAGTTGTTGGTAGTGAAGCCAATGATCTCAAATGGGATATCAGCCAATCCTACGGATTTGAGAATGGTGTCCATCAACAAACTTAGCTTGTGACTGTGCTTTTGCATTGAACCTGAACAATCCATCAAAAACGTGATAGCACATTGATGAGATGCACCGATGTCAGGTTGATAAAAGACAGTGCGATCCAATGGCGACGTGATGAGCTTGGTGATGGTGGTGGCGTTAACAATGCCTTCTTCTAAATGGTCCTGACGTCGGTTCCTTTGTGGCGTCGCGACAAAGTTGGCGAGCATAGCGGCTAAACGGCGAGTATTGACTTGTCTCGCCATGATTTCATCGGTGAGTTTCTGCCTCAGTTCGAGTAATAGGGAGCGCCTGACGAGTTTATCTGCGGCGACAATTCGATCAAATTCTGAATTAAAGACCTGATAATTCGCGCCCGACAACTCGAATACCTTGCTACTGCCTGTGATGTCGGTATCGACGTCTTGATCTTGAATGTCTCCATCAACGATAAGGGCAAGCTGCGCAAGGATTTTTATGTCTTCTTCAACCGTTGGCGTAGCCGAGCTATCGCTCTCTTGCTCTTGGTTGATGAGCTCTTTTGCAAGGGCAGCAAGCTCATTGGCGCAGTGAGCAAACTGTTGTTGGTCGGTTCTATGTTGCTTTAAGCGCTTCAGGCTGTACCCGAAAGTAGGCACGATGCCGGCGCGAGTCGACTCAATGGTCTCAGCGATAGGCTCAGACACCGGAACGCCAGTTAAGCGGGTGTAGATGACTTGCATCAGTGTAAACAGCAACATGCCTATTCGTGATTCGGTAAAGCCATTTTGATGATATTGGTTGCTCCAATACGCAAAGTTGAATTGGATGCTGGTGGTCACGCCTTTTAGATAAGGCGGGACTTGAGATTCAATTCGGACCTGTTCGCAGAAGTCGTAAAGCAGACGTTCTATTTCGTTTTGAGGGCGTAGTGAATAGTGGAGGTCAGCGTCTGAAAGCAATAATCGCAGTGCCGATGAATCGATCTTGCCCTGCATCGATAGCTTGCTGTTTTTTAGCTCGTGGCGAGAAACAAAGGTGAGATCGTTAGTATGCGCAGACTGATAATAACAGGGGCTATTGCCTTTATAGAGACGTTCTCCCCGGTAGTTCAGATTGAGTTCGCCACTGATTGCTCTGGCGACAGACACACCAATATCGAGGATCTTTTTCTGCTGGGAAGAAACATTGGCCATGGTTTACGACTCCGAGTGCGAATAGTTTTGAGTAGGCGTTTCTAAATCTTCACCAAAGCAACGGAAATAGTATTCGCTAACCAGCTCTTTCTCTTCGTCTTCACATCGATTCAAGAATGACAATCTAAATGCAGTCGCTACATCGTCGAATATTTGGATGTTTTCGGCCCAAGTGAGCACCGTTCGCGGAGACATCACCGTTGAAAGGTCACCAGCCCGAAACCCGTTACGCGTTAATCCTGCGGTGGCGATCATTTTCTCGACCAGTTGTCGACCACTCTCATTATTCAGCTCTGGAAGCTTGGATAACACGATCTTAGTTTCATGTTGTGGATCTAAATAGTTGAGCGTGGCGATGATGTTCCATCTATCTAATTGACTCTGGTTAAGCACTTGAGTGCCAGAATACAAACCTGAGAAGTTACCCAAGCCAAGCGTGTTGCAGGTAGCAAACAGGCGGAAAGAAGGGTGAGGCGTGATCACTCGGTTTTGCTCTAAAGAGGTGTATTTGCCGTCTTGTTCTAACAGTTGTTGAATCACAAACATCACGTCAGGGCGACCAGCGTCGTACTCATCTAATACCAGTGCGATGGGTTGTTGAATGCTTTGCGGAAGAATGCCTTCTTTAAACTCAGTCACCTGCATTCCGTCTTTAATGACGATGCTGTCTTTACCAATGAAATCCAAGCGACTTAAGTGTCCGTCTAGGTTGATCCTCAAGCATGGCCAGTTCAATCTCGCGGCGATTTGTTCAATGTGAGATGACTTGCCCGTTCCGTGTGTGCCTTGAATCAGCGTGCGACGATTGGAGGTGAACCCTGCCAATATAGCCAGCGTCACTTCGGGGTCAAAACAGTAATTAGGATCGACTCTCGGCACATATTCACCCGGATGTTCAAATGCCATCACCGTTAGGTTACTGTCGATGCCAAAGCGTTCTCTCACGCTTACCGGCTGCGTTGGTACCAATTCCGCCTCTTTCATCATATTTCCCTCTATATAGCTCATCACTTGTCGCTGCTATCGCGATATGTCATCGATTATTAACAGCTCCAGTTAAGTTAACGACACTTTTTGTACGAAAAACTACCAATAATGTGATCCAGTTTTGTTAATTAGAATGAATTGTTCCAATTTAATATAAAAAGTTGACGTGCAAAAATTCTACTACTAAGGTGAAAATGAATTCTAAAAAGAGACAATTCATTCCGAAAAATGAAATTTTGGTTAACTCAAGGAGAATGGAAGAATGAGCGAGCAAGAAAAACGTACGGTTGTTTCCGGCACAGTAACAATGACACCATCAGAAGCGTTCGTTGAAACTATGGTTGCTAATGATGTTACCGATATGTTCGGCATCATGGGGTCGGCATTTATGGACGCAATGGATATCTTTGCTCCTGCTGGCATTCGATTAGTCCCAGTAGTACACGAGCAAGGCGCTGCCCACATGGCAGATGGTTACTCTCGTGTATCTGGTCGCCATGGCGTGGTTATCGGGCAAAATGGCCCAGGTATCAGTAACTGTGTAACAGCAATTGCAGCTGCGTTCTGGGCACATAGCCCGGTCGTAATTGTGACGCCAGAGACAGGCACTAAAACAATGGGCTTAGGTGGTTTCCAAGAATGTAACCAGCTTCCAATGTTCCAAGAGTTTACTAAGTATCAAGGACACGTAACGCACCCAGATCGTATGGCGGAATACACAGGACGATGCTTCGACCGTGCGATGAGCGAAATGGGTCCAACTCAGCTAAATATTCCTCGTGACTACTTCTACGGTGAAACTCAAACTGAAATCCCTAAACCAGCGCGTTTAGACCGAGGTCCTGGTGGTGAGAAATCTCTGAATGAAGCAGCAGACTTGATAGCTGAAGCGAAATTCCCAGTCATCATTTCTGGTGGCGGTGTGGTAATGGCTGACGCAGTTCAAGAGTGTGCGGCACTGGCAGAAAGACTGGGTGCTCCTGTTGTGAACAGCTACCTACACAATGATTCTTTCCCTGCTAGTCACCCATTATGGTGTGGTCCTTTAGGCTACCAAGGTTCGAAAGCAGCAATGAAATTGATGGCTCAAGCGGATGTGGTTATCGCTTTGGGTACACGTCTTGGTCCATTTGGTACCTTGCCTCAACATGGCATGGACTACTGGCCGAAGAACGCGAAAATCATTCAGATTGATGCAGACAACAAGATGCTTGGTCTGGTTAAGAAGATTTCGGTTGGTATCTGTGGTGATGCAAAAGCAGCAGCGGTTGCTCTATCTGAAAGATTGGAAGGCCGCGCACTGTTGTGTGATGACAACAAAGGCGCTCGCCAAGATACAGTCGCAACAGAGAAAGCACTTTGGGAAAAAGAGCTTGATGAGTGGACACACGAACGTGACTCGTTCAGCTTAGATATGATTGAGGAAAACTCACACGAGACTCCGTTCTCTGGTGGCGAATATCTACACCCACGTCAAGTATTGCGTGAACTAGAAAAAGCGATGCCTGAAGACGTAATGGTCTCGACGGATATCGGTAACATCAACTCAGTGGCAAACAGCTATTTACGCTTTGAGAAACCACGTAGCTTCTTTGCTGCAATGAGTTTCGGTAACTGTGGTTACGCATTCCCGACCATCATTGGTGCGAAAGCAGCGGCACCTCATCGTCCCGCTATTTCTTATGCAGGCGATGGTGCGTGGGGCATGAGCTTGATGGAAACCATGACATGTGTTCGCCATAACATTCCAGTGACAGCCGTGGTATTCCACAACCGTCAATGGGGTGCAGAGAAGAAGAACCAAGTCGACTTCTACAACCGACGCTTTGTTGCCGGTGAACTTGAAAACCAAAGCTTTGCAGAGATTGCACGAGCTATGGGCGCTGAAGGTATCACGGTTGATAAGCTAGAAGATGTAGGTCCAACCTTGCAAAAAGCCATCGACATGCAGATGAATGAAGGCAAAACAACCATCATTGAAATCATGTGTACTCAGGAATTGGGCGACCCGTTCCGCCGAGATGCACTATCAACACCGGTTCGTTTCTTAGATAAATATAAAGATTACGTATAAGTCGTAGGAAGTTTGTCCGGCCGCAGATATCTCGAGAGTGTTAGAGAAAGTGCTATCGAGAATGTGGTCGGGCAATACCAACGGGTATTGGCAAGTACTTAGGTGAAGAACGTAAACGCTTAGTTCAATAATTTCCAGTTAAACATTAGAACACTAATTAAATGTTCATTAGGGAAATAAGTGGTTATAGCTATATAAACTTTGTTACTCGTTATTATTAATCGACCATTAACTCATAGCTACTTAGTGAATGGCTCTAATACTGATACTTGTTTATGAAGATATATACTTATTATTATTTTAGAAAATACAATAACGACACTCGTTGACTATTGGTCAATCGTTATTATTAGTTGATTTTTATCATCGATTGATAGGGTTGTTGATATTTAGATTTACCGGATTTAAATTAAGTGAATCGTAGTATGCATGTTGTGGAAAATAAATATTATATAAGCTCACTCTAAGAGCTGTATAAAATAATCGATTCACTTATTACAGAGTGTAGTGGGCATCGTGGTTTGATTTATAACGTATGTGATTATGAAAATCAAAACCTGATGCCAAGTTTAGGTCGCTCAAATCGAAAGAATATTCGCCGTGTCGAACAAGAGCTTCTTTCGACCGTGAGAGTTTATGGCGGGCATTCGTTGAGTGCACACGAGATAAACGATTGGTTATTGATGTGTTTAGCCAAGAAACAGGGGTTTCCAACCCGTTTACTTGAGTGGACAGATAACCTGGTCAATGCGTTGTGGTCTGTGTGTCATAGCCAAAGCAAAGACTGTATCAATATTATTAAAGCCATTGATTATCATAAGGTTAGTGTTTTTAACTCACCATGTGACCTGAATAGAACTCAGATATTCAATGTGGCTGATTGTGATCAGCAAGAGCAACGAAAAGATAAGTGGTATTCCATTCACCCATTTAAGGAAGGTGGCAATGATGCCATTCAGCCTTTGTACGATGAGAAAGAATATTCAAACGGTCTAGTGTCCGTTCATATTCTTCCATCAGCGAAAGTAAACCTGATAAAGGAATTAACCTCCATGAATGTTTTAAATGAACCGACAGAATATATTGAAGAGAAACTGGCTGATTTGAAAAATGAAGCCCATGTAGATAACAATCAAGCAATTAATAAAGGTGAGGGTAATATCGAATTACAAGTTAATACTCATGATCGCCAGCTTGAGCAGTATGGCCGAAAGTACCATCAAGATTTTGACTTCGACTAAAGTCTAATATTTCTAATTATTTTATTTAGACCTCGTATAAATCTAGTGAGTGACTGTGTAAATAAAATTAGAACACTAATTAATTTATAAAAAGATGAAATCTGTGAGCTTAAAGATTGTTTATAAAGTAACTCGAAGTTAGAGTGGCGAAGCTTGTTATCAAGTTGTTAAATTTCACAGATCTAGTTTAAACACTCTAATAAAAAAGTGGCGCAAAGCTACTGAAATTTAAACCAATAACGAAAACATAAAGGATTCTGGAATATGAATATGCAAACCAATGCAGCGACATTCGTGCTGGAAAACCAAGTCGACACCGCCTTTTTACAGTCTTTTAGTGATGCATGGAATAACCATGATATTGAAGCGCTAATGTCGTTTATGACCGAAGACTGTGTCTTCCACACCGTGGCAGGAGAAGGCGTACTTGGAAACACTATCGAAGGGTACGAAGCCGTTCGCAATAGCTTTGAATTGGTTTGGCAGAACTTTCCAGATGCAGCCTGGAGCGACCCTGTCCACTTTGTGTGTGGTGACCGCGCAGTAAGCGAATCAACGTTCTCTGCGACTAACCCTGATGGCACTGTCATCGAAGCTCGTATGGTTGATGTGTTTACCCTGAAAGAGGGAAAAATCAGCGTAAAAAATGCCTTCCGTAAAACACGACCTCTTTTGACTCCCAGCAATACTCCCAAGAGTTAGACACGAAACCAAAATCAGTCCACGTGTTATGACTAGGAGAGTCGAATTATGAGTTTAGTAATGGAACAACCGGCAGCCGATGTGCCGCCAAAGGTGACAAGCACCCAAGCACAAGAAAGTACCCAAGCAAAAGAAAGATACGATCCAAAATACGATCCACTTAAAGACAAGAGCCCAGGTCACGGTAAGGAATACGCCCCGACTTATTGGGTAGATACCGCAGGCGCGCCACCTGAAGATGATGGTCCAATTACATCGGATATGGATGTCGATGTGGCGATAATCGGTTCAGGCTACACAGGCCTAAGCACCGCGATACACCTTGCTGAAATGTATGGCATTAAAGCGACTGTGATTGAAGCTAACCGTATGAGTTGGGGTTGCAGTACCCGAAATGGTGGCCAGGCTCAGTGTGCGTCAGGACGTTTGAAGCGTTCTCAGTGGATTGAACGCTGGGGACTCGAAACCGCACTGAAAATGCACCGCGAATGCGTCGATGGTATGAACACCTTTAAGTCTCTGATCAAAGACATTGATTGTGACCCACAGCCGGGCGGCCACTTATACGTTGCCCATCGTCCCAAAGTGATGGCAACACTTGAAAAAGAAGCCAAGTTGCTGCGTGACACGTTCGATTACGATGCGCAGATCTTAGATGCGGAAACCGTAAAACGTGATTACGTTGGTGATCAAGAAGCGGCAGGCGCAATGCACGAACCAGAAGGCATTGGCATCCATGCAGGGAAACTGGCGTTTGGTTATCTAAGAAAGGCGAGAGCACTCGGCGTAAAAGTTCACCCAGCAAGCCCTGTGATGGGTTGGGAAACACGCAACGGTGTGCACTACTTAAAAACACCAGGTGGTGTGGTTAAGGCTCGTTCTGTTGGTGTTTGTACCGGTGGTTACACCAGTCAAGGTTTGCATTCAGAGCTTAAGAATCGCCTATTACCCGTACTTTCTAACTCAATGGTGACGCGTCCGTTAACTCAAGACGAAATCGCCGCGTGTAACTTCAAAACCAATCAGGTGATTACTGATACTAGAATTCTGCGTCATTACTACCGTTTGTTACCCGATAACCGAGTGCAGATAGGTACACGCAGTGCCATCAGTGGCAAGAATGCACCTGAAAAGAAATACGAAGATATGTTGAGAGCGGATTTAACCCGAAAATTCCCTTCTCTCGATCAGATCAAAATCGATTATTCATGGTGGGGTTGGGTTGATGTTAGCCACGACATGATGCCAAGAATCTATCAGCCGAATCCAAAGCAATCCATATTCTACGCACTAGGGTATGGCGGCAATGGTGTGATGTATTCCGCTCAAGCAGGTAAGCGCCTTGCTCAGTGGATAGCAGGCGAAGGTCACAAGCTCGACCTACCAATATTTGAATCAAAACTTCCGTTCCCCAACGTGAGGGAAGTGGTGGAATCAGAGATGTTTGCACCGTTTCGAAGAATGGGGCAGCGGTTCCTTTATCAGTGGTATTCGTTAAAGGATGAAAGGCTGTAACTACCCGAACATTGTTTCCAAAATAGGGAAATAGAATTACGACCAGGAAAGTTGTACCAGGTCACCTTGTGAGCAAAGTACAGGCAGGAAGTCTGTATGATAGGAAAGGTTAAGACTATGAAATTGATTAAAAATAAAATTATTGCTGGTGTCACTATTGTAGCAACAACGGTGTTATCTCATACCGCGGCAGCAGCGAATTTTAAAATGGCTATCGGCGATGCTGCTGGTGGTACGCAGTGGGAATTAGCGACCTCATTCTCTGAACTGATGGAGCAAAAAACAGACGGTAAAGTGAAAATCGATCTGTTCCCGAACGGCCAATTAGGCAATGAGCAAGATACCGTCAATGATGCGGCAATTGGTCTTCTCGACTTCTCTGTACTGGCGATCAACAACGTGACGCCTTTCTCTCCAACCGTTGGTCTATTGACCATGCCTTACGTGATTCAAAGCGCAGAAGAAGCAGTGCTACTGACTCAAGGTCAAGTAGGCCAAGATTTAGTTGATAACACGATTCGTGATGCTGGTGTTCGCATCGTAGGTTGGGCTTATTCTGGCTTTAGGGTTTTGACTAACTCGAAAAAGCCTGTTGCTTCACCAGAAGATCTAAAAGGTCTAGTGATTCGTGTTCCTCGTAACGAAATCATGATCGCGTCTTACCAAGCATGGGGTGTAAACCCAACACCAATGGCGTGGTCTGAGACTTTCACTGGCCTGCAACAAGGTGTGGTAGATGGTCAAGATAACCCTTACATCACAGTCCACGCGATGAAATTCAACGAAGTACAAAAGTACGTGACCAACATTCGCTACATTTTCTCTTTGGAACCTCTAATTGTGAGTGAAACGGTCTTCCAACAACAGACTCCTGAAATGCAAAAAATCATTCTTGAAGCAGGTCAGGAAGCGACAGAGCACAGTTTTGCTTATCTAGAAAATACGGAAAACAAGATCCGTGAAGAGCTACAAGCGAAAGGCATGGTATTCACAGACCCAGCAGACAACGAGCAAGAGTGGATCAGCAAGGTGACTAAGTCAGTTTGGCCTAAGTTCTACTCAAGTATTGGAGGCAAAGACAAGCTAGACGACGTTCTTGAGTTACTAGGTAGAAAGTAACGATTAGATTCGCCCTATCTGCTGTTCTGCGCTACTTAATCACCTAGCTATAGAACAGTGAGATAGGGCATTTACATGGCTGTACTCGTTGATCTGTTCTGTACCTGATCTTTTTAGGACCGTGAGCGACTGGTTGTCATGTGGAAATCAACATTGGAGGTTATATGTCAGTCGCTAAAACAATAAAAACGCACCTAAACAACATTGAGGAATATACCTGTTGTCTGCTGCTCGCAAGCTTTGTCCTATTGCTGTTTACACAAATCCTTACTCGTCAGTTCTTTGATTACTCTATCCCTTGGGGGGATGAGGTCGCTACTTACATGTTCGTTTGGTTTGCCTATCTAGGGGCTGTTGTTGCGGCCAAGATGTCGGCGCACAACCGAGTGAGCTTTCACTTTAAATTCTTTCCGCCAATCGTGCAGACCGTGAGTGAAACCATCGCTGACTTCTTATGGCTCTGTTTCAACGGCTACTTCGTTTACCTCAGCTACGACTTCGTGTTCAACAAAATGAATCTGTTTTGGAAGTCTCAGACTACAGGTATCCCGATGAAGTACTTCTACATGATTTTACCTATCGCGTTTTCACTGATGATGATTCGAATTATCTGGAACAACTATGAGCGTTTATTCAAAGGCGCAACCAACGAAGATCCAGAAGTCAAAGAGCTGCGCAAAATGACGGCACAAAAGTCAGCGCAATAGTCATCACAGAGAATAGTCGTAATAGAGAGATGTAATAATGGAATCCTATTTAACTCTAATTTTATTTGGTGGCTTTTTAACGCTGTTAATTCTGGGCGCACCAATCACAGTATCACTGGCTGGCGCTTCGATGGCGGCCTATATGTTGCTCGACAAAAATCCCATCGCTTTAGTACAAATCGCGTTTACCTCGGTGGGTAACTTCCCGCTAATGGCCCTGCCAGCCTTTGTTCTTGCGGGTGCATTAATGGAGGCGGCGGGTATCTCCAAACGTCTGGTGGATATCGCCGAAAGCTTAGCGGGTCCCGTAACAGGTGGCCTTGGCGCAGCAACGGTAATGGCGTGTCTTTTCTTTGGTGCTATCTCGGGTTCAGGCCCTGCAACCACCGCTGCGGTAGGCATGCTAATGGTGCCTGCGATGGTCAAGCGTGACTACGATAAGAGCTACGCATCGGCAGTTACTGCTGCATCTGGTGGCTTGGGCATTATCATCCCACCATCCATTCCCTTGGTTATCTTTGGTATCTCCGCAATGGGCTTAATGGCGCCACCGGAAGCCATTGCTCAACACGGCCAGTTTGCTTCTTTGTCTATTCCAAAACTGTTTGTTGCTGGGGTTGTACCGGGCTTCATCATGGCTTCGACGCTGGTGGTAACCAACTACTTCATTGCTAAGCGAGAAGGCTATAAAGGGTTGACTGAAACCTGGTCGTTTGGCGATGTAAGGCACTACTTGCGCCGCGGTTTATGGTCGATATTAGCGCCGTTCTTGATTCTTGGCGGTATCTACAGCGGCATGTTCACACCAACAGAATCTGCGGTTGTAGCGATATTCTATTCGTTGTTTGTGGGTGTATTTATTCACCGCGAATTGTCGTTCAAAAGTGTGATGAAATCTCTATCGACCACGACATGGATCACCGGACGTGTGTTGTTGATCCTCTTTGCAGCAACAGTATTTGGACGCTTGTTGATCGAGCAAAAGATCCCGGTTGTCGTGGCTGAATCATTACTCAGTTTTACCGACAACATGTACATGGTGTGGGCGCTAACCATTACCTTGTTGTTGTTCATCGGCATGTTTATGGAAACCTTAGCGGCGATCATGATCATCGTGCCAGTGTTACTGCCAATCATGTACATGCTGGGCGCTGATCCAACTCACGTGGGCATCGTGGTGGTGTGTACCTTATCGATAGGTTTTGCAACGCCGCCGCTTGGGGAAAATATCTTTGTCGCCTCGGGGATTGGTGGCTCTACGGTTGAGCAGATCACCGCGAAGATCCATCCCTTTGTACTTGCATCTGTCGTGGGCGTTTTCGTTATCGCTTTCTTCCCACAAATCACGCTTTGGCTACCGTCCTTAGTCGGCTATTAGGAGACACAACGATGAATCTATCCAGAATAATCCTTATTGGCTGCGCCTTGTTTGCTGTGGTCAGCGGCATTGGATTGCGTGCAGAGCATTCAGAAGTCGAGAAAGAGATTAAGCCAGTCAATGTGCTCGATATTTCTGAGCCACATGTGGTCAGTGACGCTGAAAGAAGAGCTAAAACCTTGCTTGCGAAAGCGGTGGTGCACGTTCAAAAAGAAGGTGACGACAGCGTGAAAGACTTCATGAGTGATGCCGAATATATAGACGGTGAGCTCTATGTGTTTGCTCTTGGTATTGATGGCCAATTCCTTGCCAGTGGCGGCTCTTCCATGGTCCTGGTAGGCGACAGTG
Organism: Vibrio sp. 10N.286.51.B11; assembly: GCF_041469245.1. Classification (NCBI taxonomy): domain Bacteria; kingdom Pseudomonadati; phylum Pseudomonadota; class Gammaproteobacteria; order Vibrionales; family Vibrionaceae; genus Vibrio; species Vibrio sp. 10N.286.51.B11. Next base: position 63,450 of record NZ_JBFRKI010000041.1, read on the forward strand.
TGTTGGATACCCAAGACGTTTACGGCAATCCTTTTTTCCGTGAAATGATCACCAAAGCGGTCCACAAGGGTTTTGGTGAAGTGAAGTATCACTGGACCAATCCGACCGATCGAATGGGTGAGCCGAAAACGACTTTCTTTGAACGTGTGGGTGATGTGATTGTCGCTGTCGGTTATTACCCTGAACGTTCCAGTGCGGCCGAAGCAAAGAATTTACTGGCGAGAGCGATGACCGCGATAGTGGAGTCAGAACAAGAGAGCCTAAATGAGTTTAATGATGCCGATGGCAGCTTTGTAGAAGGGGATTTGTATGTGTTTGTGATGGATATGAGCTCTGGAAAGTTGCTGGCGCATGGGGTCTCTCCTGAGCTAGTTGGGCGTTCGCACAGCGAGATTCTAAGTCCTGACGATAAACCGATTCTCACTGAGATGTTAAATCTAGCCAAAGAAAATGGTCGTGGCGTTTACACCTATCGATGGTTAAATCCGCTGTCGAGCAAAGTGGAAACTAAGCACACTTACTATCGAGTTATCGACAATAAGTTGGTTGGGGTGGGTTATTACACAAATTCAAACAACACGTAAACGCGTTTCTACGGAACCCTCAACCCAGTTAAATAAAGGGCTGGGGGCTCGAAATGCCGGTTTGTGTAAAAAAGCAATTTAGTAAAATTCACACTGTGTAATTTTTGTTGTGAAATTGTTTCAAAAATAACAGTAGTATGAAAAACATGGAAACCACACAGTAAAGAACAATTTTGAAAAGGGTCTATTGGGATGTTTGACCTAAATGAAATTTAAAGCCGTACGAGGGATAGACTATGAATATGCTGACACTAGACAAAACAGAACTTCACAGAAACCATTCAACATTTATTGCTGAAGCTGTCTTTGCCGTCGAAATGGTGAAAGCAGACAAGCAACTCGAAAAACAAAAAATGGCGAAACAGTTGCTTGATACTCTATTTCCTCTCGAGTCTGGTTCTCACGAAGATGTAGTGAGCTACGAGATTGACTACCGACACGTTCAGGTTTATTTCAAAAACGGTGAACACACAGGTTTGAAACGCGCTAAACACTTTGTGGCTTACACAGGTGATAAATCTAAGCCTTCAGCAATCCTATTCCGTGATGAAAGCGGTACGCACGTTGAAGTGACAATCGGTGCTCGTAAAGGCACTGGCCGCCTGGAGTTGGTTGATATTCAAGATATCCAATTAGAGACGTGCACCACGTTTGGTCAAACTGAGGCGAGCCGTTCTTCTGGCATCCGTCACTGGGTGAGCTTAGTAAAAGGCGATGAAAGTGGCCGCCCGAATGCATCAAGTGAAGACAAAGAGTTCACGGCGAAAAATGGTGAAGACTATAACCTAGGTTTTTGCTTCGCAATCTAACGAACTGTCTTTGAAATGTGCAGTGCTGATCTGTGAGACGCAGCACTGACATTTGAGCACTGATTTCTCTTTTACCTTTGGTAACTTTCCCCGCCCCTATAGCGGGGCTTTTTTATTAGAGCTATAAGTAAATTGGGCGATTATCAAAATTATATGCAGAAATTTTGGATGTGACGTTACAGTGTGTGGTTTTGATTTAAGTTGTTGTATTTAAATAATTTTGTTCTTTTGTTTTATTCTGTTTTTATTAGGTTAACTATCATTGTCAACGGTGGCTTGGGCGACTATTGAGCGAAATCTCAGTCAAAATGCTTTGAGCTGTGCTATAATACGCGCCTTGGGATTGAGCCAGTAAGTCCATTTATCACTAACTATTGTGATTTTTATTGCCTTTTATTTAGGCGATGCGGCGAGCCAATCAAGTAGTAGTTGGATATGGAGAGCGTCCTTATATTCGTTGAATCGGATATGCGAACATCATAATTTATGAGTTTTAAATCAAAAAAGTACAGTATTGATTCTACTGACTATCAAGTTGGTCAAGACAACGTCAGTAAATGGGGCATGGATGTCCATAACACAGTTTTCGTAGCCTCAGTTGGCTTATCTCTTCTCTTCATCATCACTCTTCTTGCTCTTCCTCCTGCAGATGCTAAAGCTGCAATTGATTCTATTAAGGGTGCTGTTCTATCAAAGTTTGACTTCCTGTTTATGTGGGGAGCTAACATCATGCTAGCGTTTGCTGTTGTTCTTGCTTTTTCACCGTTGGGTAAAATCCGTTTAGGTGGCGAAGACGCGACGGCGGACTATTCAATGTCATCTTGGATTGCGATGTTATTCGCAGCAGGTATGGGTATTGGACTTATCTTCTGGGGTGTTGCAGAGCCAACTGCGTTCTTCACTAACTGGTTCGGAACGCCATTAGACGCAGAACCTTTCACAGCCGCTGGTCGTGAACTGGCGCTAGGCGCAACCGTATTCCACTGGGGTTTTCATGCATGGGCTATCTATGGCATGACGGCGCTTTGTCTGGCGTACTTTGTTTATAACAAAGGCTTACCGCTATCAATGCGTTCTGTGTTTTACCCAATTCTGGGTGAGCGTGTGTGGGGCAAAACTGGTGATGTAATCGATGTACTAACCGTACTGGTTACTCTGTTTGGCCTTGCGACTTCATTGGGCTTAGGTGGTACACAAGCAGCAAGTGGTATTAGCCACGTGTTCGGCTTGGAAAACAACATCTTCCTTCAGCAATCTATCATCGTTCTGATCATGGGCTTGGCGATCATCTCTGTACTACGTGGTATGGACGGTGGTGTTAAGTTCCTAAGTAACCTGAACATGGTTATTGCATTCATATTCCTTGGTCTTATCGCTGTATTGAACTTCACAACTGTGCTTGATTCAATGGCAACGGCGGCAACGGGCTATGTGAAAAATATCGTAGCTTTGAGCCAAAGTGCGGGTCGTGAAGACACAACATGGCTGCATGGTTGGACTGTGTTCTACTGGGCATGGTGGGTAGCGTATGCACCTTTCTTCGGTATGTTCGTAGCGCGTATTTCTAAAGGCCGTACGGTTCGTGAATTCCTACTTTGCGTATTGATTATCCCAACATTGGTGACTTCAGCTTGGATGTCTATCTTCGGTGGCGTAGCTATCGAGCAAGTGATTAATCAGGTGGGGCAACTTGGCCTCGACCAAGGCATTACAGACGTATCTCTAAGCTTGTTTTACATGCTAGATGCTTACTCGTTCGGTAGCATTCTGTCTGTTCTCGCAGTCGCGCTGATCATCGTGTTCTTCGTTACAACGTTGGACTCAGGTTCTATCGTTATCGATGGCATGACGGCGGGTGGTAAATTAGAAGTGCCAGTGAAACAGAAAGTCGTTTGGGCGGTTATCTCAGGTGCTATCGCGATGGTGATGCTGTGGATTGGTGGTACTCAATCAATCCAAGCTCTGCAATCTATTACGATTATTGCAGCACTGCCGTTTACGATCATTCTTTTGATTGGTTGTGTGAGCTTGTTGAAAGGCCTACTGACAGAAGTCGGTAAAGGGCAAGAAACCGTAACTCAAACTACAAAATAAATCGTGAATTAAGTAAGTCGCTAGATAGAGATTTACTTTACTCAGCATGATTCAAAGCTCTCTTGTACTTGGTGCAAGAGAGTTTTTTATGCCTAGGAAGAAATCAGAGACCAGATAAAAAAGAGCCACAAGTGAATCATCACTTGTGGCTCTTTTAGTTCTTGGCTCTTAGTTATTAGTCTAGGTGCCCGGTTCTAGCTATGAGCGGGTTTACGCTTACGCGTTCAATTCGTGCTGAATAACGTAATCCAAAGCACCAACAACAGCAGCAACTTGAGCATCGTTACACTCTTCGTCTGTTACTTTGTCACTGTCTGGGTAAACCTCTGTGGTTGTACCGTACTTACAGTCAGTCACGCCGCCACATAAGCCAAGCTTCTTCATTGGGTAGTTGATCACGCCGTGTTGAGTGACGTTTGAACCAATGATCTTGCCTTCGTCATCCGCAGGCGCAATGTGGGTTACTTTTTCAACTGAAGCGATGACAGCAGCTTGGAATTCAGGTTGTGGGTTTTCAGTATCGCCAACAGTGTAGAAACCGTCTGGGATCATACCTTCGATGTACTCAATGCCATCACGAGCTGCGAGTGCAGGTCGGAATTCAGTTTCATCAGAGTCAGTCGTCTCATGCAGGTCAACGTGAACCAATACTTCTGGCAGAGACGCTACTAGAGCTCGTAGGTTTGCTGATTCTTCTGCTGGCGTACCGTCGTAGAAAGAGCGGTTTGGATCAACAGCATTTGGATTCCAGCGGTTGATCACTTCGTAGCCCCAAGGGCTCACACAAGGTGCGACAACAATGTTGAAGTGCGCCGTGTATTTTTCTGCTTGAGTCGCAGCGAATTTGATCGCGCCATGCACGCCACTGGTTTCGTAACCGTGAACACCACCTGTTACCAGAATCGTCGGCTTTGACTCGTCCCAGTTTTTGCTCTTGATAGCGAAGAGTGGGAAGCGAGCTTCGTCGTAGCTCAGTGCGCCGTATTGTTCGATGTCAAAGCGGTCTGCAAGTGCTTTAATCTTTGGTACAACTTCTTGCTGGTATTCACGCTTAACCGTTCGTTGAGCTAACCATGCTTCACGTTCTGCTTGTTGCCATTTTTGCCCTGGCTTACCAATCGGGTAGGTAGATTCACTTTTCATCAATACTTTTTCTTTTATGTTCGTGAAAGATTAAGACAGATTATTCCTGTCTAACAGAGACAGCAATAGAAAACACAACTTGTGACTTTATTTTTTACAGACTCATAACTTTGATGAGTGAATTGATGGTGTTACATTTTATTGATGGTTCAATTCTTTATAAAGAGACAACAAAATGGCTGGAGCAAGTTTACTAACACTGCTAGATGACATTGCAACCGTGTTGGATGATGTCGCATTGATGTCTAAGGTAGCCGCTAAAAAAACCGCAGGCGTATTAGGTGACGATTTAGCCCTTAACGCCCAGCAGGTATCCGGTGTTTCTGCTGAAAGAGAAATCCCAGTGGTATGGGCGGTCGCCAAAGGCTCATTTAAAAACAAGCTGATTTTGGTTCCGGCAGCACTATTGATCAGTGCATTCATTCCTTGGTTGATCATGCCACTACTGGTGATTGGTGGTCTGTTTCTTTGTTTTGAAGGGGCAGAGAAAATCTTAGAAAAGCTTTTTCCTCATGCTCATCAACACGAAGAGAAAGATGAGGAAAGCAGCTCGGGTGAATCTGTTGAAGAGTATGAGAAGAGAAAGGTAGCAGGCGCGATTCGGACTGACTTTATCTTATCTGCGGAAATCATTGTAATTGCGCTGGGTACCGTAACGGGTACAAGTATCGTGACTCAGATTCTTGTGGTGAGTTTGATAGCGGTTGTGATGACGATTGGTGTTTATGGCTTAGTGGCAGGGATCGTTAAGCTGGATGATTTAGGTTTCTATCTCCAACGCACATCAAATGGGAGTGCCATTAAAACCCGATTGGGTAATGGGTTAGTCGCATTTGCACCAAAGCTAATGAAGATGCTTGCGGTTGTCGGCACGGCTGCGATGTTCTTGGTTGGCGGCGGTATTGTGGTACACAACGTTCCAGCAATTCATCACTTAATTGAACCGATTATTATGGACTTCAGTGGACATACGATTGCGACTGCGGTGGTACCAACGCTATTAAATGGTGTGATTGGGGTTTTATCTGGATTGATTGTCGTTGCTATTTGGACTGCTATCGGAAAAATTCGCGGTAAGTAATCGTTAAATTACTGCTGGGAATAAGACAGTCTTTCATCGAAACAAAAAAGGGTCACCATAATTACTATGGTGACCCTTTTCGCTAAATGGAGGGTGTTTATTTAACAGCCCAAGTGCTTATTTTACAGACCAAGCAATCGCCTCGCCGCCACGGATGGGCACAACAATGTCTGAACCGAAAGGCATTGTCTCAGATACATTCCACTCTTCTTTTACTAGAGTGATGGTGTCTGTGTTACGTGGGATACCGTAGAAGTCAGGGCCATTGTGGCTCGCGAAACCTTCTAGGTTCTCAAGCTTACCTTCTAGCTCGAATACTTCTGTGTACAGCTCTACTGCAGCGTGCGCAGTGTAAGAACCCGCACAACCACATGCTGATTCTTTAGCGCCTTTCGCGTGTGGTGCTGAGTCTGTACCCAAGAAGAACTTCTTGCTGCCGCTTGTTGCCGCTTCGATAAGCGCTAATTGGTGAGTGTTACGTTTAAGGATTGGTAAGCAGTAGAAGTGTGGCTTAATGCCGCCAACCAACATGTGGTTGCGGTTGTAAAGCAGGTGGTGAGCGGTGATAGTCGCAGCAACGTTGTCGTTCGCGTTCTTCACGAAAGTCGCAGCATCTGCAGTTGTGATGTGCTCTAGAACAATCTTCAGGTTAGGGAAGTCGTTCACAATCGGTGCAAGTACTGTGTCCAGGAACTGCTTCTCACGGTCAAAGATATCAACATCGTGAGTCGTTACTTCACCGTGTACCAAAAGTAGCATGCCAACTTCCTGCATTGCTTCTAGTACGTGGTAGATGTTCTTAGCAGAAGTTACGCCTGAATCAGAGTTTGTTGTTGCGCCAGCAGGGTATAGCTTCGCTGCTACAACAGCGCCAGATTCTTTCGCTTTACGAATTTCATCAGGTGTTGTGTTGTCTGTTAGGTAAAGTGCCATCAGAGGCTGGAATTGCTCGCTTGGCTGCTCTGCCATGATGCGCTCACGGTAAGCTAAAGCCATTTCGGTATCGGTTACCGGTGGGATGGTGTTTGGCATGATTAACGCTCGACCATTGTAGCGGCTGATATCGCGCACTGTATCTTTTAATACTTCGCCATCGCGTAGATGAACGTGCCAGTCGTCAGGACGAGTAATCGTAAGTTGTGTCATTGAAGGCTCCCACCATTTGAAGTGTTATGTAGTTGGAGCCTAAACTCGGCGAAATCTGTGAAAGCAATCGCTTACGTTTAGGCGACAGGATGATAGTGGAAAAGCACTTTCATTTCATCCTATTTTTAACTCTTCAGGGCTAGGAGCTTGTTTTTATGCCGTTTTAATTCAGTATTTATTTTTGGATACGGGTTAGCGAGTCGCCACCCAGAGTCCATGGATCATCCCTGGCACCCAGAAGAAGAAAGTCAGGATGATGTTAATCAATAGGTCTTTACCTGCGCCACGAGCGAAGAACACGCCAACAGGCGGAAGTAGTACACATAAGATGATAATGACGAGTTTGTTCATGATAAATCCTTTTTATTCAATGAAAGTTCAATGCGATAACCGTGTTCACATTATAGAACGTATGGAGAGTGTTACTGCATTGCTGCCTTAATGTATCAAGATAGAAAGCTAAACATCTCAAGATACTAGCTTAGTATCAAGTGTTTAATGCCTGCCAGTTTATCTATTTATAACCATTTGTTAGCATTGGGACAAACAACAAAACATTGGAATCGTTATGTCGCAGTCACCTATAGATCGAAAGGCTTCAGAGCAAGCTCCTTCCTTATCTCAAATCAACGTGTTTCCGGTTAAATCAGTAGGTGGGATTGCACTCTCTTCTGCTTGGGTCGAAAAACAGGGCCTTACCTTCGACAGACGTTTTATGTTGGCGTTGGCTGACGGATCAATGGTGACGGCGCGTAAGTACCCTAAAATGGTCAAGGTGTCTTCTAGCTTGCAGCCAGACGGCTTGATTTTTACTTATGAAGGTAAAGAGCCGCTGCGTCTGAAATATGCAAACTTCAAGATGCAAGAAGCGCCTGCAACGGTGTGGAAAGATAGCTTCACTGCGTATACCACCAACGACGAGGCGGATGATTGGTTCAGCGATGTGCTTGGTGTTCGCGTAGAACTGCTGTTCTGTGGTGAGCAATCCAATCGTGTTCGAGAAAAGCTTGGTCAGAATGTCAGTTTCGCTGACGGCTATCCAATGTTGGTGATTAGCCAAGCCTCTCTAGATGAGCTCAATCGCCGCAGCCCTGAAGTTCATTCAATGGATCAGTTCCGCACTAACTTTGTTGTTTCAAATACAGAAGCCTTTGCCGAAGACGGCTGGAAGCGTATCCGAATTGGTGAGGTTGAATTCGAAGCGGTGAAGCCTTGTGAGCGCTGTATCCTGACGACAGTCGATGTTGAGAGTGGCGAATTTAGATCAACAAAAGAGCCGCTTAATACCTTCTCTACATTCAGAGCCAACGAGCGTGGTGGTGTCTTCTTTGGCCAGAATCTAGTGGCGAAAAATGAAGGTCTGGTGAAAGCGGGTGATGTGGTTGAGGTACTTGAAACCAAAGAGAAAGAGCACTACGAAGACACTTGGGTAGAATCACTGCACTTAACTTGCGTCGAGCGTGAAGAGATCGCTCGCGACTTCACAACCTTTTGGCTAGAGCCAGCGAAAGAGAACCATTCATTACCAAGCTATCAGCCAGGGCAACATTTACCGATTGAGATGGTGATTGATGGCGAGAAGTTTTCTCGTCGTTACACGTTATCTTCTAGCCCTTCACGAGCGGGTCGTTTAGCGATTTCAGTGAAGCGAGTGGACGATGGCCAGATCTCTAATTGGTTGAATGATCATTTCCAAGTGGGCGATACGCTAGTTGCTCAAAACCCAGATGGTGCGTTCTACTTAGAAGCGAATCCAACTCACCCATTACTGCTGTTGTCTGCAGGCAGCGGCATTACCCCTATGTTGTCGATGCTTCGTTACTTGGCAGACCATGGTCAAATTGATGATGTGGTTTTCTATCATCAATGCAGCAGCGAAGAAGATATCCCTTATCAAGCTGAGATTGATAAGATCGCCAGTGAGCACGCGGGTCTTCGTGTGATCTATTCATTAAGCCAACCAACCAAAGAGTGGGATGGTTTGTCTGGGCGTCTAAGCGTGTCGCATGTCGCTAAAATTGAAGAGCTACACAAGCGTCAAGCGTTCGTGTGTGGCCCTGACGGCTTTATGGACAATGCCAAGAAACTACTGATTCAAATGGGGCTTAACCCTCAACATTATCATCAAGAAGCGTTTGGTGTTGCTCAGTCTACCGAAGAGGCGGTGAAGCAGCTGCAGTTAAGTGTGAACGGCTACCTGTTTGAAGGTAATAACCAATCAACCCTGCTAGAGCAAGCTGAGTCGGCGGGTGTGTCTATCGCTTCAAGTTGCCGTGCTGGTTTCTGTGGCGCTTGTAAAGTGACCCTTGAGTCAGGGCAAGTTCACCAACCGGATGTGCCTGCATTGCAAGAACATGAACGTAATATGGGTCAGATACTGGCGTGTTGTAGTGTGCCTCAAACCGATATCGAAGTTGTTGATTAACGACGCGTTCGGTCAAAAGGAAAAGCACTAAATAGAAAAGGCCGGAAGTTCGTGAATGAGCTTCCGGCCTTTTTGATTCTGAGACTAATTCAAAAACTAATTAATCGTAGATCGTTGGGATAGGTTGACGCTTGTGCTGTGTTGCTTTGTAGATACTCACTAAACGATCGGATACGTCTTGAGAAACGGCTTTGCCTTCAAGGAAATCATCGATCTGATCGTAAGAAAGGTTCAATGCTGCTTCATCGGCTTTCTGTGGGTCAAGCTCTTCTAGATCAGCAGTTGGTACTTTCTTAACCAGTAGCTCTGGAGCGCCCAGTGTTGCTGCTAGTTCACGAACTTGACGTTTGTTCAGGCCGAACAGCGGTGCTAAATCACATGCGCCGTCACCGTGCTTGGTGTAGAAGCCAGTGATGTTTTCCGCTGAGTGGTCAGTACCGATTACAAGGCCGCCAACGTAACCTGCAATTTCGTATTGTGCGATCATGCGAGCGCGAGCTTTCACATTGCCTTTCACAAAGTCGATTTTAGCTGAATCTGTTGGTAGCAAGCCTGTGCCTTCTAGAGCAACGTGAGATGCAGCGTGAAGCCCATCAACACCCGCTTTAATGTTTACAGAAACAGATTGAGAAGGCTGAATGAAAGACAGCGCAAGTTGCGCTTCGTCTTCATCTTTTTGCTCACCATATGGTAGGCGAACGGCGATGAATTGGTAGTTGTCGCTACCAGCGCTTTCATTCAGGCTATCAACGGCCATTTGTGCTAAACGGCCACAGGTCGTTGAGTCTACACCGCCACTGATACCAAGGATCAGAGACTTGCAGCCTGACTGCTGAAGTTTAGTTTTGATAAAGTCCACACGGCGAGTCACTTCGAAGTGAGGGTCAATTGAAGGTAGTACGCGCATTTCGTCACGAATTAACTGTTCCATTCGTATTCCTTTCCTGCAAGCAAATTAAAAATCTAGTGTTATCATACCTAAATCATCCGATTTAAAAACCTCTTTGCACAAGCTTAGAAAGAGAAGGCAGTAATAAATAATGGAAAAAATAGCCATTTTCGGTAGTGCGTTTAATCCGCCGAGCTTAGGGCACAAAAGTGTGATTGATTCGTTGGCTCACTTTGACAAAATTCTACTTGTTCCAAGTATTGCCCATGCTTGGGGAAAAGAGATGCTAGACTTTGATACGAGATGTCAGTTAGTTAACGCATTTATTAGCGATCTTTCACTGGATCAAGTGGAGCTTTCTTTGATCGAAAAGAGCCTATTTACTCCAGGTGAAAGCGTCACGACTTATGCAGTGCTCAGTGAACTCCAAAAGTTACATCGTGACGCTGAACTGACATTTGTTATTGGCCCAGATAACTTCTTTAAGTTCTCATCTTTCTATAAATCAGATGATATTACCGAGCGGTGGTCTGTAATGGCTTGCCCTGAAAAAGTGAAAATTCGCAGCACAGACATACGTAATGCACTGATAAGTGGAAGCGATGTTGCAAAACTGAGTACAAAGTCAGTTACAAAGATGTTGCAAGATAGTGGACTGTATCAGATAATGTAAGTTCACTAATCAAGAGGTCAGAGGACTATGCTAAAGAGCGCGATATCAGCGACGTTGATCATGGCAGCATGTAGTATGCCTGCGTATGCTGAGTGTGATTTTTTTAGCTTAGATTCAATCATGCTGACTTCTGATGAAGATGACAATTGTCTAGATTTCTCGACCAGCATTGAGTCTTTTGGCCAACGTATGATGGAAATCAGTGGGCTGAGCGATGATGAACCTGAAAGCACACCGGACTATTGGTCTGACTGGGTTCTTCAAACCAAAGACTCGCCATTGCTGACACAAAGCATTGAGTCAAACTATGTTGGCTTGGGTATGTGGTTTCCAGAAGACCTTGAAGATGAGCAGTATGATATGTCTACAGAGGAGTGGTTGATGAATCATGGTCTTCAACTCAGCATCGGTTTTGGCGAGAAAGTCGAAGGGCAGCCGCGTATGCGCTTTGATTATCGTTGGCACGACTCACGTGACGCCGACCTAATGATGCAGGTTGAGTTGCCATTTTAGACAGGCAGATACACAGATAGATTGCTATCTACGTCTAAATAGTAAGAATTAAAAAAGCCGCAAAAACTCAGTTTTTGCGGCTTTTTAGTATCTGGCTTGCGAGTTTAATACCAGCACTCACTTTCCGGCAAGCTATAAATCTTCACCAAAAACAAGCATACACAGTTGCTCGAACTCTTCTTCTTTACCTGAGAACAGATCATCAATCACAAGTGAACGTTTTTGACCTGACTGCATGCGCTTCTTCGCTTCTCGCATCACCATCACCAGAGTGTGCTCTTGTGGCAGGTTTGAATCATCAATGTTCCATTGATTGAATCGCTGAGAAAGAGCACTTTCACAAAGCAGTGGTTTAAACGACAACACTTCTTGCTTCAATACAGAAAGCATATCTTTAAACGCTTGTTCCGTATTATTGGCATTGGAAGCGCGAGCTTTGGTTTGCTCTAGTTTTTCTAGTAGTGCCGAAGAGAGGTTGGTTTGCGTAATGTAACCCGCTTGTCTTGGGAATGAATCCGTCAAACGAACAGAAAAATCGACACGGTTAACCTGAGTGTTTGGAAAGTAGGTCAGTGACGTTAGGCAGTCGTGAGGAATCCAGACGCTTTGTCCTGGTTCAACGGCATACTCTTGTTTGCCTAACTTAATCAAAACCAAGCCACTTTGAACCGATACAAGGCTATGTTTAAGTACTTTCTTGCGTGGTGTGATCACCAAGTGTGAAAAGTAAGCCGATGTATATTCAATAGCGAAGTTCATAGATAGTACCTTAATTTTGGGGCGTCAAGATTACCGTTAATCTTAAAGAATGCCAACAATAACAGGGGATTTTCAATGTTTCTGGTCTGACCTTGTCAAAAGTATGGGCTCTGTAGCTGCGAGAAGTCAAAACAACGCGTAGAATGAGCCAGCTTTTTATTATATGAATTAAAAAATGACCTCTCCAACCGATCCATATGTTGATATTCGTCCTTACGGCGATGATGAAATTCCAGCGGCACTAAACCGTCTTATTAATGATGAAGAATTTATCAGTGCAATCTTGCACTACCGTTTTTCAAACCATGCGTCTTGGTTCAAAGCATTAATGAGCCCGATTTTGCGTGTGTACTTAAAAATGAAGTGGAGCAAGCTGACTAGCGTTGAATCCATTCAGATTGAAGTGAAAAAGTACTTACGCGACACGTTAGCGAAAACCACTAACGGTGTGACGTACACTGGTATCGAGTCACTGGATGCGAACCAAGCTTATCTGTTTGTATCAAACCATCGTGACATTGCTATGGATCCTGCGTTAGTAAATTACGCTCTGCATCAAAATAATCATCAGACTTGTCGTATCGCTATCGGAGACAACCTGTTGAAAAAGCCATGTGCGACTGAATTGATGCGTTTAAACAAGAGCTTCATCGTAAAGCGTTCTTTGAAAGGACCGCGTGAGATGATGAAAGCGCTAGGGCAGTTGTCTTCTTACATTAAACACTCTCTAGAAACGGGCAACTCAATCTGGATCGCTCAAAAGGAAGGTCGTGCGAAAGACGGTAACGATTTTACTGAGCCAGCAATTTTGAAAATGTTCCACGTTGAAGGACGTAAGCAAAAAATTGCTTTCCCTGAATACGTGAAGTCATTGAAGATTGTTCCTGTGGCTATTTCTTACGAGAACGACCCATGTGACACGGCTAAAGCGATAGAGCTTTTCGAAAAAGACGTAAACGGCAGTTACGAAAAGGGTGAGTTTGAAGATATCGAAAGTATCATTCAAGGCATCATCGGTGATAAAGGACGCGTTCACGTTGGTTTCGGTCAGGTTATCGACCAAGATTTTGATACGCCTGAAGCGCTTGCTGAAGAGATCGATCGTCAGATCCACGATAACTACAAACTGTTCCCAGTAAACTTGCTGGCAGCAGAAAAAGAAGATGAGTCGATTACAGCGGCCGTTAAGCAAGAGTTTGAAGCTAAACTATCGAGCCTGCCACAAGGTGCACGTCAGTACTTGATCGATAGCTACGCCAACCCAGTGAAGAACATTGGTTAACGAGCGTTAGTTAGCTTGCTAGTTGATTAGCAACTTGATTGAATTGAAAAAGGAGCCTTGGGCTCCTTTTTTGTTTCTGAATCACCATTTGTTGCTGCGATCGAGCATTAACGTATTAGAGCATTAGAGCATTAGAGCATTAGCCTGAATTAGCGAGCGACTGCACCACCGAGATCTAGATTGGTTGGCCATTTGGTTACGGTGTTGCCGCCCAGATAGATGTTGCCTTTGACTGTCATGGTCTCGGGGAATGTTGTAATCCCAGAACCACCTATATAAAGGTCGCCGTCAATCACGATCCCGTTGGGTAACTCGGTTAAAGGAGTGCGGATCACGCTCAGATCGCCTTTTACTCTAAAGCCATTCGGTAGCCTTTCCAGTGGAGTGTCGGTGAGGTTGATAAAGCCGCCCACTCTTACACCTCTTGGCCAGCTGGTGATTTGGCTGCCAATCAAGTCGACGTAACCTTTTATCTTAACCCCGCTCGGGACTCGAGCGAGTTGGCTGTTAGAGCCTTTAAGGCTGCCGTTCACTTCTAACCCTTTGGGTAGGCGTGTGATCGCAGTATTCTCTATATTGAGATTACCATCTACCACCAAGCCAGTTGGAAGTGATCTATAAGGCTTATTTCGTAGATATAAGTTTCCGTAATTATCGAGATGGTTCAATATTTGATAGTGATCGAGTGGTTCAGCACTGACATTTGTTATGGTTAAGGAACCAATAATAAGTGCAATTATTCTGAGCATAACAGGCTTCTTATTACGATAGACGCTTACACTATAATGGAAAAATTAATCTCGCATAGTGTTTTACCCATTTGGCGGTAGATTAACGAGGAATGGAGCAAAGATGATAGGTAAATTAATGATTAGAGTAAATATACGAATTATTAAGGTCTTTCTGATAGCCGCTTCAGTGTTTGGCTCAATGTCTGCGAGTGCCAACAAAGTAATTTCAACGCCCGGTAAAGCTGCGGTGGTGGTGACACAAGGCGGTCAACAGCAACGAGTTTGTTATTACGATGACAAGGCTTATAGCATTGGGGCAGTGTTAGAGGTGGGGGGCGTAGTGATTCAGTGCGCTGCAGAAAACGATTTTGAGCAAAATGGGTCACTGGCTTGGGTTCAATTAAAAAAAGACGAGTAATTCACTCGTCTTTTAATAAGCATATAAATGCTTATATTAACGCGCTAGAGAGCGAGTCTTAAGTTCAAAAATAATCTTCTCAGCGCTAACTTCAAATTTAAAGCGAGCGTGCAACTCTGTGCTTTCTTCAGTCATCTCTGATGCTTCGAACTCAACGTTGCTAGACACTTGTTTAGCAAGTTCAACATACTTAGCAAACTCAGCTTCAATCAGTGCTTTTGAGTTTCCGTAAACCGTTACTTCAGCAACATCGTCGCCTTCTTTAATGATGAACCCGATTTCGCCTGCACAGCCGCAAGCCTCACATACATCGTTGTTACCAATATCTTGGCTCATAAATAATCCTCTTACAAAGTCTGAGGTTATTCTAACGAGCAATTTGAACTGTATCTACAAAAATTAAAACCTTTGAACTAATTTATACTGGTATGCTATGTTGTTTGTTAAGGTGTTTGATGAATATCTATATTCGCGCCGCCAAATATGTATGTGATTTACCTCACGTTTTGTTGAAAAGGAATGTTATTAATATGTCAGAATATCATTCACTTAGTTGCGCCAGAAATGATTTTATAAGACTATCTATCGCTTGATAGGTATTTATACAATGAATTTTTCGTTGGGTATTTCATATTCTAAGTAGTTATTTAAACTTATCGACTTAGGATTGTAAGGTGATTTTCGAAGAATAATTAGACAAAGTGTCCAAAGAGGCATCACTGTAAAATTGTTCGTACATAGTATTTGTGTGAATTTAGTTATAAATACTTGCGAAAAAATACCTTGCTCACATAATGCTGATAACGATTTTCATTCTGACTTCATTTGATTGAGTTAGATGGATTTACAAAGAGAAGAGCCTGAATATGCCAAAGCGTAGTAAAGAAGATACAGAAATCACGATCCAGAAAATCATGGATGCCGTTGTAGACCAGCTACTAAGATTGGGTTACGACAAGATGTCATACACGACGTTGAGTCAACAAACGGGTGTTTCTCGTACAGGTATAAGTCATCACTTTCCAAAGAAAACGGATTTTACTGCTGCTCTAGACGGTCGTATTTTCAAGATGTTCGTGGAACACATTGACTTCGAAAATGGCCTTGACGCATTTTCAGCTAGCTGGGTTGCAGCACTTGAAGACGCTGAGTTCCTAGCAATCTTACGTTTACTTTTCCATCATATCGTTACTGCTGAGAGCGCGCATGAGTTCGCTGCAAACGGTATTGATCGTCTATACAAGCTGACTGAAACTCAGTTTGGCGATACTAGCGGTAAAGAACTAGAGTGGCTGATTGGTAAATCATTGATTCGTATGAGCCAATAATCAGCACTCAATAAAAGAAGCTCCTGCGGGGGCTTTTTTTGTGCCTGCCGTTTCACTTCTTGTGCGTTTTTCTCTCAATCCCACACCGATGTTGCTGTTTGCTGAATGATGTTATTTCTTTTCTTTTTATATGCTTACGCCCGCGGCTTGTTTTTCTCTTCAGTGTTAAAAGCTAAGTAACCCTAACAAGTAGAGTTCATTTCTAGAGCCTCAAATGCTCAAGGTGAGTCGTTTTGGTGCTTGCTGTTGTGGTTGTTAATAAAATTGAGTTTAAGCCGAGAGAGTGGCTGTGAGCCAATAAAAAGCCCCGAACAAATCGAGGCTTAGGATTACGTCATTGTTATCAAGAACGAATACTCAAAACGAGTCGCTCCTTAATCGGACTTATTGTGCGGGGTGAACCTGAGGGAAGCTCATGGTTGGGTGTTTTTCTACGATACTTTTGTAACCATACACATCTTCTATCATCGAAGGTTTCAGTGCATCCCAAGGCTTGCCATCACACACCAAATTGCCATCTTTCAATACCACTAATCGATCGGAATACTGCGCGGCTAAGTTGAGATCATGCAAAACCACGATAACCGCGGCATTGTGGTTATCGGCTAATTCTCTCGCAATCTTTAAGGTGTTGTGCTGGTGGGCAAGATCCAGTGCAGAGGTTGGTTCATCAAGCATCAAAATACATTGGTCACCAGAGTGGTGAAGCTGAGTTAACACTCGAGCCAAGTGCACTCGCTGCTTTTCACCGCCTGATAGCGAAGGATAAAGTCTTTCACTCAGGTGAGTCACATCAGCAACATCCATTTTTTGGCTAGCAATGCTAGTTAGTTTTTTGTTGGATTCTTGCAGAGGAATCCCACCAAGCTCGACAACTTCATGTGCCAAGAATGGGAAGGTCAAGGTGCTGTGTTGAGGAAGCATAGCAAGGTGCTTCGCTAACTTGTGAGAAGGCCACTTGTCTTTGCTGTGTCCAAAATACTGGATATCGCCGTTGCTTGATATCTCTTGGCATAAAGCTTTAAGCAGCGTGCTTTTACCTGCGCCATTTGGTCCAAGCAGTGTAGTTACCTTTCCCGCTTCAATCTCAATAGAAACGCCATCTAATATCACTTTACTGCCGAACTTCACTTCGATATCGGTCGCTTTTAAAGCTGAAGGAAACATTAAAGGATTCTCCCTTTCTGTTGAAATAGTAGATATAAGAAGAATGGGGCACCGATAATCGCAGTGACAATACCTACAGGTAGCTCTGCCGGAGCAAGTACCACACGTGAGAACATGTCTGCGGCGGTTAGCAGCAGTGCGCCTAGTACCGCTGATAGTGGCAACAGAACTCGGTGGTCAGGGCCTGCCAACATGCGACCTAAATGTGGGATAACCAATCCAATAAAACCAATCATGCCAGACAGGCTAACTGTGATACCAACGCCCGCAGCCGTCAGTAGAATCAGCTTTCGTTTCAGCTTTTGAACTGGGATACCAAGGTGTTGCGCTTCTGACTCGCCCAGTAATAGAGCATTTAGAGACATCGCTTGGCGGTAGAAAACAACAAACAAGCCAACGAGCGTGACAGCTGCCAGCAAAATTCCTGACCACTTAGCGCCCGCCAATGAACCCATCGACCACAATGAAAGATCGCGCAGCATTTGGTCATCAGCAATGAAATTCAAGAAGCCAATACCTGCGCCAGAGAGCGCACTGATCGCCACACCCGCCAACAACATGATGGTGACAGAGGTGCCGAATTTACCTGTACCCAGCTTATACACCAGCAGCGTGGTTAAAGCGCCGCCAAGAAAAGCGAACACAGGAACCGCAGCAAAGTTCATGAAAGCAGGGTATTGAAGCGATAGCTCAGAGAACAAAACGATAGCCAGTGCAGCACCTAATGCTGCGCCCGCAGACACACCTATGATGCCCGGTTCTGCAAGTGGGTTTCGAAACAAACCCTGCATCACTGCACCACACAAGGCGAGGATCGCACCAATCAGCATGCACAAGATGGTTCTAGGTAAGCGGATCTCTTGAATCACTAAGTTGATGTGAGGTGCTAAGTCATTGTTTGGTTTAATTAAGCTTGTGGCGCTGTCCGCTAAGCTAATGTTCATTGGCCCAACAGTGATCGAGTACAGCGCGACAAAAGCTAGGGTAGCACCTAGGCCTAACATCGACGTTTTCAGTGGGACGGAGCGTAACAACATAAAGGGCCTCAATATCTATCGCTAACTTCGACCTCCTTCAACAACAGCGTGAGTCAGTTGGTGAGGGAAGCGAATTAGCGATAGCA
The DNA here is from genome assembly GCF_041469245.1 of Vibrio sp. 10N.286.51.B11. NCBI lineage: Bacteria > Pseudomonadati > Pseudomonadota > Gammaproteobacteria > Vibrionales > Vibrionaceae > Vibrio > Vibrio sp. 10N.286.51.B11. Next base: position 81,615 of record NZ_JBFRKI010000041.1, read on the forward strand.
GAAATAGGGTGGTTGAGTTATAGCGGGTAGATAAGTGCGTTTAGACGCTTTGCTTCAGAGAGGCTTTCTAGGCCAAGTCCGCCAACCAAAGCACTGCCATTTACGGTAATGATTTGCTTGTTCATACCTGCAGGCGTTGCCGCTAGCATAGGCAGTGATTTCAGGATGGCATCTGCGCCGCCCATTTTTTGATAACTACGGCCGCTTACTAAAATGACATCAGGTTGCATCTCAACGAGTGATTCCATTGAAAGTGGCTTGTAAGACGTTAAGCTCTGAGCGGCAGGGTTGATACCGCCAGCTAACTCGATGATTGCGTTTGGTGATGTTTCACCGCCAGCAACGTTGGCAGGGCGACCTTCATGCAGCAACAGGAATAGAACTTTCTTCGCTTCGTTGCTTGGTACTTGGTTCGCTTTCAGTGCTGCGATCTTTTGATTCACATCGGTTTTCACTTGCTGCGAGTGGTCTTCGGTATGGGTGATCTTTGCGATTTGGTCGATACGCTTTAATAGCCCTTCCACGTTTGCTTCAGTGTTAACAATCTCTACATCGACGCCTGCCGATTTTAATTGAGAGATAGCGTTGTCTGGTCCCATTTCATCCGAGCCAATCAATGTGGTTGGCTCTAGGGCGAGTAGACCTTCAGCAGACAGGTTTCGGTGATAACCAATCTTTGGCAGGTTTTCTCCTTGAGGGAAGTGGCTGGTCACATCAATCGCGACTAACTGCTCTTCGGCACCTAATGCCAAAACCAATTCAGTAACGGCACTACCAGCACTGATGATTCGAGGTTGTTCAGCGTCGTTGGCCATTGCGGGTGCGCTAAGTGCCAGGCTGATTGCAGCTAATGAAAGAAGAGGTGTCTTGGTCTTTAATTTATTGAGCACGTTTAAGTTGTTCATAATAAGTTCTTTATATTTTCTTTTTGTATCGCGAAGATACTCAGTGAGCAGTCCGTTCGCATTGTGAGTTCGAATCGATAGAGAGGCTTAGTCTGCTTGTTTAGTTTTATCAACCAGAAGCCAAACCTCGTGAAAATTGAGTGTCGCTCTAGCCATCGTCCGTGAGCAATTGAGTCGCTGGTATTCCGTTTTCTTGAAGGAATGAAAGCAACTTCACTAGGTTCTCCACGTTAGCGGCTTTATCTGCGCCAATGATGATCGGTTTTTTATCCGTTGAACCAGTCTCTTCTAACAGGGCAATCTTGAAATTTTCCCAGTCGATGTATTCTTGGCCGTTAATTGCCCAGTAGGGTTCGCGGTCTAAAATATTGACGCTAATCGAATCCTTGTGGACTTCAGAAACGTTTTTGACATCCGAGCTTGGCAGCTCAACTTCCAGTGACTCCAGCTTTACTGATGCCGTAAGCAATAGAAAAACCATCACGATAAAAATGATGTCGAGCAGCGGTGTTAAGTCTGGCGCTAGGCTCTGTGTGTGAGATGAGTGGGGCGTTTTAATCATGCTTGACTCACATCACCGATAGAGGTTTTGTTGATAGGCTTACCTTGAGTATCATCAGACTGATTGGTTTGAATCGACATGCCTTCTAGCCACACATTCACATAGTTCAATGTATGCTCCAATTGAGCCAGCACTCGATCGGCCCATAGCCCTAGTAGCTGAGCACCAGAAATAGCAGGAAGCGCAATCATCAAACCTGCTGCTGTGGTTCGCATTGCTAATCCAAGACCGTCTGCCAAATCATTAGGCGTGATGCTGCCTGTTGTCGCGGCAACGCCTTTAAACATCTCAATAAGACCAAGTACCGTACCAAGCAAGCCGATGAGTGGGCTGATCACGCCGATCAAACCAAGCAGTCTTAAACCTGCATGAAGCTGGTGGCGTTTTTCTTGTAGCCAGATCCCAGCGGCATCTTCACGTAACCCTTTTGAGAAAGAGTGGTGAGCAAGCAACATTGACACGCCCTTGTACAAGAGCGGGCGTTTACCTGAAATCGACTGAGCAAGCGCTTCAATCTCTTTGCTGTTGGTTGGTGAGGTTTGGTTTAACTCGCGACGAATGGCACGTTTGCCCACACCAATGCTGAGCATGACTTGGAAGACACGTTCAGCGATGATCATTGCTGTTAATGCTGAGCAGATAAGAAGAGGCCAAGTCATTAAGCCAAGTTGATCTTGTAAGTAACTGATTTGTTGCATGATTAATCCAACCTAAAACGAACAGGTATTTGTACTCGGTGAGCAATCGCTCGACCATTGACAGTGTGAGGTGAGAATTTCCATTGTTTAATGGCATCTAATGCGGCGTTATCGAGCATTAGCGCGCCTGATGAATTTACTAATGCTTGTTTAATTTGTTTGCCTTCAGCGTCTAGCCAGATCTCATAAGTCGCGACACCTTCAACGCCACGACGTCTTGCTTGGCGAGGGTAATTCGGTGGGGTAGGACGCGCAGAGAACGAAGGCTTAGTGACTAAAACCGGCTCTTGGTTTGATACGCCTTGGTTTACTTCCTGAGACTGGTTGGCAGATTCGTCCATATTCTTATCGACTTTCTTGTCGGCCAGTTTCTCTGGTTGAGTGGCTGGCTCTGGGCGTTCTTTCTTCACCACCTTTTTCTCAGTCACTGGTTTCTTTTGAACAGGCTTTTTCTCGACAACCTTCTTTTCAATCACTTTTTTCTCAACTTTCTTTGGTTGAGGTTTATTGGTGATCGCTTTTTTCTTTGGGGTTGGCTTAGTTTGCTTTGGCTCAACCGTTTTTGGTTCGGCTTGTGAGACCGTTTCTTTGATTGGTTCTGGTTCAACCGGCTCTGTGATGGTTTTTTGTTGAGCTGGAGAAGGCGTGCTCTTGGGAGTGAAGTTGATCGATACCGTGTTCGATTGGCTACCTGCAGGCATCGCGAATACTTTGGATTCTTGAGCAACAAATAATAGCGCTGCATGAATCACTAACGATGCACCGCCTGCAATAACATATCTAGGAACGTTCACACTCAATCCTTTACCAAATCCAAAATCTGTATCGGATTATTGCTTAGAATCTAAATAAGATCAATTATCAATTGCATTATCATTTGCGTCTATTTATGATTATTTCAGTTTTAGCGAATAGTCTTCCAGACTTTGCTATGTAAGTGTTTAGAGAGATTATATGAGTCTTAATATTTATAAATTTGACGAATCAATCTTGGGCGTTTCTAGCCCTGATCCGCTTCGTTTTGCGTTTGCGAAAAAGCATTCTGCACACGCCGGAGGAAGTTCAATTCCGGTCGACCCCAGTAAGAAGTTAGAACTCTTTGACGAACTGATGCTGAGTGAAGGGAAAAAACAGGATACGCGTTGCTTGTATATCCATATTCCTTTCTGTCGTGTGCGTTGTACGTTCTGCAATTTCTTCCAAAATGCCGCAAGCCGTAAATTAGTGGATGAGTATTTCGATGCACTGATGGTCGAGCTAAAGCAGAAAGCCAAAACACCTTGGGCTCAGTCTGGACTATTTCACGCCGTCTATATTGGTGGCGGAACTCCCACCGATTTGTCGTCTCAACAAGTTGAGCAGCTGGGTAAAGCGATTCGTCAATATTTCCCACTAGCAAACGATGTTGAGATGACATTGGAAGGGCGCATCAATCGATTTGGTGACGAGATGTTTGATCGTGCGCTTGAAGGTGGCTTCAATCGTTTCTCGTTCGGTATTCAAAGTTTCAATACTCAGGTTCGACGTAGTGCTAAGCGCCTAGATGACCGAGAGGTTGTGCTAGAACGTATCAGTTCACTAAGCCGCACCGAGCAAGCGCCAATCGTTCTTGATCTGTTATACGGATTACCACACCAATCTATGGAAGTGTTCCAACAAGATTTAGAAGACTACATGTCTACTGGCGCACATGGCATTGACCTCTACCAACTGATTGTTGCGGGCAATGCACCTATGCTTAATCTTGTTGAGAAAGGAAAAATCCCACCGCCTGCGAATACGCCAGATAAGGCGAGCATGTATTTGGCGGGTGTGGAGTTCATGGCAAAAAATAAGGTCAAGCAACTGAGCGTAAACCACTGGACTCGTGATAACCGCGAACGCAGCATTTACAACAGCTTAGCGAAAACTTATGCCGAAGTTCTACCCATTGGTTGTGGCGCTGGTGGCAACATCGGCGGTCATGGTGTGATGCAGCATCGAACTTTAGACAGCTACATGGAGTCTATAAAGCAAGGTCAATTACCTATTGCCATGATGACTAAGCAAAGCTCATTAGAGCCTATCTTCTCAACATTAAAGGCAGGTTTCGATTCTGGTGTTGTTAGAAGAAGTACGCTACCGAGATTTATGGGGCAAGATACGTTCGACTACCTCAAGCCTTTGTTCGCGCATTGGGAACAGAACGGTTTAGTTGAGCTTTCGGAAGATTACTTGAGCCTGACCATTGCAGGCAGCTTCTGGGCAGTAAGCCTCGCTCAGAGTGTGATTCAAGTGCTTAACGCTGGATATCAAGCAATGCACCCAGCGCCGAAAGCGTCAGGCTCGGGCGTTCACCCGCATGCAAGCTTGAAACACGCTTAATATCGAATTTTTAATTTAAAACTTACGTAAATTACTCGTTTATACGGAAACATATTCAATGACAGATACAACATTAGAAATGACAGAAACTCTAGAACAACGTGTCGCTCGCATTCTAGAAGAAGAACCAAAACTGCTTCCTAATGCAATTGCTGAGAAGCTCGGAGTTTCAGAGGTTGAAGTGGTTGCTGCTTTTCCAAACGACATGGCGGTAATGCTAGATGGCAGCCGTGCTCAAGAGATTCTAGAAGGTTTAGTGGGTTGGGGCCCTGTGACCACTATCGTGCATTCATTTGGTTCTATCTTTGAAGTTAAAGCGCCATTCCCGAAAGGTAAGGTAGCGCGTGGTTACTACAACCTAATGGGCAAAGAGGGCGAGCTTCATGGTCACCTTAAACTTGATAACGTTAAACATATCGGTTTGGTGAGCAAGGCGTTCATGGGTCGTGAAAGTCATTACTTCGGCTTCTTCAGTGAAACCGGTGAGAACATTTTTAAGATTTACCTAGGCCGCAACGAAAAGCGTGAGCTTATTGCCGACCAAGTAGAACGCTTCAAAGCGCTAAAAGAACAAGCTTAAGTTCAATTTACAGTAAATAATCAGCAGCAATCTTACATAGGGTTGCCAACTGGCTTAAACAAGACATCAATGCTCGAGGATCGTTTAGTTCGCTAATGATCGCTCAACCTTGGGCAAAAATAATAAATCAGAGAAAGTGAAGAAAGGAATTACCCATGGAACAGCAAGTAAAACAAGAACGTCTACAAGGTCGCCTAGGTCCAGAAATTAAAGAGTTTCGCCAAGAGCGCCGTACCCTTCAACTTGCAACGGTTGATGAAGAAGGTCGCCCGAACGTAAGTTACGCACCTTTCGTTCAGAACCAAGAAGGTTACTTTGTTCTAATTTCTGATATTGCTCGTCATGCTCGCAACTTGAAAGCGAACCCTCAGGTCTCTTTGATGATGATTGAAGACGAAGAGAGCTCGAAGCAACTTTACGCACGTAAACGTTTAACGTTTGATGCTCAAGCAAGTGTTGTGGAGCGTGAAACGGAACTTTGGACTCAAGTGATTGGCCAGATGCAAGAGCGTTTTGGTGAAATCATTGATGGTTTGAGCCAACTTCAAGACTTCTCTCTGTTTAACCTTAAAGCTGAGAACGGCCTGTTCGTTAAAGGCTTTGGTCAGGCATACCAAGTGTCAGGCGACGATCTGGTGGATTTCGTTCACCTACAAGAAGGTCACAAAAAAGTATCTAACGAGTAATCTCGTTTAACCGATTTCTTCAGGAGCCCTCCAATGTGAGGGCTTTTTTATGTCTAAATCAAAGAGTTTGGTATATTGACGTTTGATGACTATTTATGTGTAAGGATCGGTACGTGAAACCAGTAAGTCGAGATTGGGACGAGTTTTGTTACCCGTTTATCTATGAAGACAGTCCTATCTGTGATTTTGAGATTTTGTCGGATGAACTTTGTTGCCGAGTTGGATTGGTGTTGTCTTTAGAGCTAGAGCCTCAGGTTCGTGAGATCCTGCAACGCTTGCAGCCAAACATCTACCATTTGAATGGCTCTGTGCGCGGTAAGCTTGCCATCACCGAGTCTGAATTGGTCGAGCTCAAGCAAGATTATCATCGTATCCGTGAGCAGTTAGAAGGGGGGGTTAAAGGCTTTGTCTTACCCGGTGGACACCGAGTGTCTAGTGAACTTCACTTGTGTCGTTGTCAGGCTAAGAAAGTTGTGCGAGCTTTGGTGAGTATTGAACATCATGAAAGCAAAAAGTCGCCAGACCCGATTCTTTTTAAATACGCCAACCTAGTCGCGAACACTCTCTATGCATTGGCCTCTTTTACCAATCATGTGAATGAAGTCGAGGAAGTGGAATTTGTGAGTAAGAGCTACTCTATGCCGAAAAAGTCTATGCCAGAAAACAAAGACTAACGGTTAGCTCTATTCTTATTAAGATTTGAAGAAAGAAGAGACTAAGAAGCTAAACCATTGAGCACTATGCCAGGTTTAGCTTCTATAACAGAGCCTAAGCAGCCGTAGAGGCGCCGTTTAAGACTTTTGCGCCGCGTAGCATAGCTTCGATTAATTCACCCGCGTTGAACTTCTCAAGCGCTTCATGCGCCCCCACCTGATTAGCACGGTCGACACAGATCTCACTGGACAGTGAGGTATGCAAAATACAGTAAGCGTGACTTAAAGCGCTGTCGTTTTGCACTTCAAATGCAAGCTCATAACCATCTAATCCCGGCATCTCGATATCACTTACGAGAAGATCAATGGCACTACCAGCACTGGCTTGACGTCGCATCAGGTCAATCGCATCTAAGCCATTGTTACAGATGCTATAAGGGATGTTGATGCTGTCTAGAGCGTCAGATAGTTGCTTACGTGCAATTAACGAGTCATCAACCAACAAGATGTTCAACGCTTTGAGACGTTCCCTTTCTACATCGGTCAGCATCGGGATATGAGCATTCTCATAAGCTGGGTAGATCTTAGAAAGCAGCAGTTCCACATCGAGCATTTGCACAATACGGTCTTCAAAACGTGTAATACCCGTTACAAACACATTGCGACCCACACTGGTGGGTGGAGATTCAATGCTCTTCCAGTCGCATTCAATGATTTTATCAATTGAACGAACCAAGAACGCCACAACTGTTCTCAAACAGTCAGTAACGATGAGTACACAATCTTGGTACTCAGCGGGTGTTATCGGACGGAAGCCAATCGCAGCGGACATATCAATCACAGGAACTGTAACGTCGCGGATAGTCACTGTACCAATCACGTGATGATGGGAGTAGGGGATCTGAGTCATCGGCTGAAAAGGGACGATTTCTCTGACCTTAAGCGTGCCAATCGCAAAACTTTGAGTGAGGGACAACTTGAACATCAACATTCCCTGTGACTGACTCGCTTTACTGATCGGTTTGGCCATAAGTGGCTCCTACTTAATACGCGCTTAATTTATAAGGATTAATTTAAAGGGAAATGGAAGCCGCAGCAAGTCGCGATGCGGTTTTTAATGGCCTTTAAGGCAGTTGTTTTCGGTTATAGAGTGAAGAATAGCGGTTCTTGGGTTAAAATCACGCTAAATACTCGCTGTCGATGGTTAGTCGACAAGCAGACAGCAACAAACTGAGAATTATCATGGCAAGAACAGCAGCAGCGCTTCATATTCTGGTGAAGCATAAAGAACTAGCAGAAGACATCATGACGCAGCTTAAAAAGGGCGCTAAATTTCAAACGCTAGCGAAGAAACATTCAACCTGTCCATCTGGTAAAAAGGGCGGCGACCTAGGTGAGTTCAAAAAAGGTCAAATGGTGCCTCAGTTTGATAAGGTTTGTTTCTCTGGCGAGACGCTTGTACCACACCTTGTGAAAACAAAATTTGGCTGGCACGTCGTGAAGGTTCTTTACAGAACTTAGTTATAAATATGTGTTAGATTGAATAAAAGGAGCGTATATACGCTCCTTTTTTGTGACTTTTGTGCGCGTTTTAAAGCACTACGGTTGAGTGTTCATCCCAGACGTTATGCGATAATTGGTGCTACGCCCTCAACCATCCACCGTGAGTAATTGGTAGGAGGAGGAGGGTTTTTAATGAGTAACTCATATAATAAATGCCATTCTTGAGGAAATTTATTGCAGCTTTGCCTTTTAGCCTTTGCCTTTTCTAAAAAGCTGTAAACGAGTTTGGTAGGAGAACAACATGGAGAGTTCAGCTATGTTAAGCAAACCAGCGACAGATGTCATATTGCATGCCTTTGACTGGTGCTACGCTGACGTAATGAAGAACGCCCCACTGATCCAAGAGTTGGGTTATAAATCTGTTTTAGTATCACCGGCGATGAAATCGCTGCGCGGCCCTAAAGGTTGCGATCGAAATTCTGGCACTCAATGGTGGCAACGCTATCAGCCCCAAGACTATCGTGTGATCGATAATCAGTTGGGTGACACACAAGATTTTAAAGCGATGGTCGACACGTTAAAGCGACATGGGCTTCGTACTTATGTGGATGTGGTGTTTAACCACATGGCCAACGAATCGGGTATCCGCGGTGATCTAACGTATCCCAATCAGCAAGACATGGCGTCTTATCAAAAAGATGCTGACTATTATGAATCCATACGTTTGTTTGGTGACCTTTCTGAGCCTCTATTTGATGAGAACGACTTCGTGGAGGCGTTTGGCATCAAGAACTGGAAAGACACTTGGGAAGTGCAAAACGGGCGTATTACCGGTGGCGCGAGCGACCCTGGCCTGCCAACGCTGCTTGATAACGATAATGTGGTGGCACAGCAAAGAGCCTACCTAAAAGCACTGAAAGAGATTGGTGTGAAAGGGTTTCGCATTGACGCGGCAAAGCACATGACACTGGCACATCTACGCAAGGTGTGGACTGATGACATCTGCGAAGAAATGCACATCTTCGGTGAGATCATTACCGATGGCGGCGCGACAGAAGAAGAGTATGAGCTGTTCCTTGAGCCTTATCTTAAACACACTCGCTTAGGCGCTTACGATTTCCCGTTGTTCAACACCATCTTCAAAGCATTTGAAGAGCAGGGCAGCTTTAAGTCTTTGATTAACCCATACTGTTTTGGTCAGGCTCTGTCGAATATGCGAGCGATCACGTTTGCGGTCACTCATGATATTCCCAATAACGAGGTGTTTTTGGAGCATGTGATGGATGAAGTGGATGAGCGATTGGCTCATGCTTTCATTCTTGGTCGAGACGGCGGTGTGCCGCTTGTTTACAGTGAACTGAGCACCAGCGGTATTCTGGACAAGAGCGGTCAGCCTCGTTGGCTTAACGACTGGCAAGCGCCTTACATGAAAAGCATGATTCAATTCCATAACCATGTTCATGGCGAAGCGATGCGTGTGGTTGAAGCGAATGATGATTTGTTGGTGTTTGTCCGTGGCGATAAAGGCATTGTGGTGATCAACAAGTCGAAGCGAAGCAAAACAGCCTCATTAAATTGGACTGGTGCGGTAACCGATTTACTGTCGGATGATGTGTTTGAATGTGTTGGTAAGGATTTAACCATCAAGGTGGAATCGAACCAATGTATGATGTTAACGACGAATGAATTGAAGCCTGTCACGAGTTAACTTGGATAGACTAGAAAGAGAAGCCCCGCTTACTGGCAATCAGTAATCGGGGCTTTTTATTTTAAGCTATTGCTCGGTAACTAAACCAAATGGCGACTCAGCCAAACGGCAACTGAGCCAAACCTTGGTTAAACCGTAAACTTATTCAATAGCTCGTCTTGTTGGCGAACATTGTCAGTTTGCTGCTGCATTGCGGTATTCGCTTCTTGGGCCGCTGTTGATACTTGTGTTGAAAGGTCTTTGATCTTAACAGTGTTGTTATTGATCTCTTCCGCTACTAAGCTCTGCTCTTCTGCCGCTGAAGCAATCTGGATGTTCATATCTGAGATGCGTTGAATCGCGTCACGGATACGGTCAAGTGAAGAGTTCGCTTGCTGAGCGCGTTCAACGGCGTCAGTGGCTGTGTCTTTACTTTGGTTCATCGCGTTCGATACTGAGCTTGCACCCGCTTGGAGCTGCTCGATCATGTTGCGGATTTCCGTAGTTGATTCTTGAGTACGTTGTGCCAGAGTACGAACTTCATCGGCAACGACTGCGAAACCACGGCCTGATTCACCAGCACGCGCCGCTTCAATAGCCGCATTCAATGCCAGTAGGTTGGTTTGGTCTGCAATATCGTTGATTACTTTTAGAATTGTTTCGATGTTGGCTGTTGCTGATTCAAGTACTTGTACTTCGGCAACCGCTTGGTCGATACGTGCTGAAAGGTTATCAATCGCTTGAGTGGTGTCACTTACGACAGATGTGCCGTCTAGCGTTGCTTCGTCTGCTTCACGGGCTGCCGCTGCTGCGCCTTGAGCATTGTTTGCAACTTCAGTTGCAGTAACCGCCATCTCGTTCATTGCAGTCGCTAACTGTTCAAGCTCTTCCAGTTGGGTATTCATCGCTTTCGCTGATTCGCCTGCACCTTTAACCGTGATTTCAGTACCACGCTTAATTTCAACACCAATCGCTTTCGATTGAATGATCTGATTTTGCAGGTTTTCAGTAAAGGTGTTGAAACCTTTCGCTAGGTCAGAGAACTCTTGGTCTGTGTTGGTATCTAGGCGCTTAGTTAAATCACCTTGACCGCTCGCCACATCTTGAATGGCTTGGTTAAGCGCATCCAGTGGACGCATTAACACACGAATCAGAACAGTCAGTGCAATGATGCTGAGAATAACTGCAATCAACGAGTAGATCATTGAGCTGTTCTTCAATTCTTCAACGGTTTGGAACGCGATCTCTTCATCGAGGATTGCACCTATATACCAATCTTCACTAGGGATGTGGGTGAAATTAACTAGGAACATTTTGCCGTCGACTTCAATTTCTTGAGAGCCTTCACGAATAGTCGCTTGTGGCATGTAGCTTGATAGCGTTTCACCGTTGTTTTTCGCATTTGGGTGAGCAATCGTGGTGCCGTCGGCTGTTACTAGGAACAGGTAACCCGCATCAAACAAGTTCACTTGGTTGACCAAGGTAGCAAGGTTCGTCAATTCTAGGTCGTAGAACATACCCGCAGTAAAGCGGCCGTTGTCTTTAACTGGAGTACCTACTGATATGATGACTTTCTTACTTGATGCATCCACATAAGGAGCGGTAACAACTAAACTGTTTTTGGATTTAGCATCAATGTACCAAGGACGAATTCGTGGGTCGTAGTCTGGACCGGCATCCCAACCATCATCATTTTCAATAACGAAACCGTTTGCTTCATAACCAAAACCAACCGCTAGGAAGCTGTTTTTAAGCTTTGGCTTTTCTAAGATTTCTTTAACGTAAGCGCGATCTTCAGGGTTGATCTCGATGACTTCAGTCGTCGATTGAGCCAACGCTTTCTTGGCGTTCATCTCCGATACGACGGTATTTTTCACGCCCGAGACCATCTCTTTCAGGCTCGCATTGACGTGGTTTTCTACTGCACTTCTTACAGTGTAAAGTTGTTGTATTGAAAGCAATGATACTGTCACTAGCAGCAAGGCTGATGATGCAGCAACCACCTTATGGCTAAATTTCATTGAGTTTTCCCCTTCTCACAGGCTTTGCGAAGACTAAAGTTAATCGTGTTTTTGTAATTATATATATCGACTAGATTGGGTTTTACTTGAATGTAATTTCACAAAATAGACTGCAAAAATACAACAACCTAAACAATACAAAATTCACTAAATCACATATTTGTTACTTTTAGTATTTGGTTCAATGAGTTGGGGAATGGGGCTAGACAGAGTTTAAGGAGGGATTAAGAATGTATTAATTTGACGATTATGCGTTCAGTTTTCTATTAACAAGAGGTGGGTTGAATAAATGATATGAAATCAAGTGATATACAGAACTTATAAATTGATTGAACTCTAAATAATGCTGTGTATATATTTGTGCTAATAAAAAGCCCCACAAAAGTGAGGCTTTATAAACTGAATCTTTATTGAGTTACATAAGTAGTATCTAATTTAGAATATTAGATGCGCTACACCAGCGATAACTGGAAGCGTAATTAACGTACGTAGAATAAAGATAATAAACAGTTCTAAGATGTTCACTGGAATCTTACTGCCTAGAAGCAGAGCGCCCACTTCAGACATGTAGATCAGCTGAGTTACCGACATTGCTGCAATAACAAAGCGAGTCATCTCGTTGTCGATAGAAGCCGCAAGGATTGCTGGAATAAACATATCCGCAAAACCAACAACAATCGTTTCAGATGCTGCAACCGCTTCAGGAACACCAAGTAGCTCTAGGAATGGAATGAAAGGCTGACCTAGGATTGAGAACACAGACGTGTATTCCGCAATAACCAGTGCCATTGTACCTAAACCCATAACAACAGGCAGTACGCCAAATACCATATCTACGGCGTTACGAACGCCTTCGCCAAATACAGATTTAGCCGACTTTACTTGAGATGCTTTATTTACCGCTAGCTCAAGACCCCAAGAGAACGTTGAGTGACCTGCTGGGATCGCGTCAGCGTCTTTGTGCGGCTTGCTGCCATCAATGAAAGTATCTTTCTTCATGCTTAGTGGTGGAAGGCGAGGGATGATCACCGCTGCCACAATACCCGCTAAACAGATTGCTGCGTAGAAAGGTAGGAACAGGTGCTCTAGTTCTACCTGAGCAATAACCACAAGACTGAATGTGATAGATACTGCTGAGAAAGTCGTACCAACAACCGCAGCTTCACGCTGAGTGTAGAATTTCTTCTCGTACTGTTTGCTTGTAAGCAGGATACCAACACTGCCGTCACCCAACCAAGAAGCCATACAGTCAATAGCACTGCGGCCTGGTAGGTTGAAGATTGGACGCATGATTTTACTTAGTAGCGTGCCAAACAGCTCTAGTAGACCAAAGTTAAGTAGAAGCGGAAGTAGCAAACCAGCAAAGATGAATACTGAGAACAGTGTCGGAAGCAGGCCTTCTAGAACCAGACCACCAGTATTTTCTTCCCAAATAACCTCAGGGCCAACTTGGAAGAAAGCCATAACGGCTGCAGCACCACCAATTAAACGAACCAGCAACCACAGTGGAGATGGGTTGAAAAGGCCGTTTAAAAATGAATTTGATGTAATGAATGTAGGCTTAAAAATGGTGCTTAAAACTGAAGCTACAGACATGAAAGCAACGATCGCAGTGATGATAGGGACTAGATATTCACCGAAAACCGCTTGAATTGATTTGGCTAAGATAGCTACAGGGATGGTTAGATCACCTTGATAGCTGATTGGCGCCATGAAAAGGAATAAACCAATCAATGATGGGATTAAGAAAACCCAGAAACTGCCTTTAGATTTCTCTGTTTGAGCAGTATTCTTGTTGTTAGACATGTTATTGTTCTCGAATTTCTACACGTAAAAAAGCCACATCCTTGGCATTTTTATTCACTAAACGTCCGTATTTTCTCATTGGGTGCAAGATTACCCAGTATTAATATCGCTTGCAATACTATTCATCAAATATCGCTAAATATTCATACTGGTTATTCTGCAACGTATTAATAGTTTAGAATAAAGTGTTGCGGATGTTACGTAGTTTGAGGTTATATTGCCAGATATTTATAAATTGACTGGGGTTTCAGTTCGATAGGTCAAGTATAACCAGTAGCTAAACGCAATAATGAAAGCAAAAGAGGCAGGGAAAGCCAATGCCAAGATTTCGAAGCGTTGGAACAGACAAGCGCCAATTAAGCCGCCAAACAGGAAGCCAACCACAATGAAAATTAGCAGTTTGGCTTTACGGCGGTCAAAAGGCATCCCCTTTAAGCGAGCGCCAATCATGATCCCAAGATCGGTAATGATCCCGCTCATGTGTGTTGTTCGAATGATTGCCCCGCTGTAAGTGGTGATCATCGCGTTCTGCAAACCACACGCGGCTGAAGCGAAATACTGACCTGAAGTATAGCCTTGCAACAGTGTCCACAGCGCCAAAAACAGCAATCCACCCTCAATACATAGTGCAACACCGTAACGGCGTCCTAACTTCAATGCTTGGTTTTCAATAAAGAACCCGCTGAACGCCGCACCTAACATGAAGCTCATGATCACCAATAGGAGGTGAACAGAAGCCGAGGTCGGTGTAAGCAGGCTACTGCCTAGCAAAGACATGGTGCCGGAGATATGGGAGATAGCTTGATGTTGGAAGCCAAGTAAGCCGATAGCATTAACACTGCCAGCAAGACCAGCTAACAAAAGGGCGCCGTATTCAACCCAGCGAGGTAACTTAGAAATCATGTGGTTCACCCTGGGTTAAATAGAGGAGCAAGATTATAACGCTAGACAAAAGATACGCTAGCGCTGTGAAGCGGTGATATTTGATCTTAGGCAACAGTATTGCAGTTTGTTTTAATACTGTTGCTATATAAAGATAACGGTCAATAACGAGATAAAGATAACGCTCAATGACGAACTAGTTGTAATGGCTCATTTGGTGGTCGAACTTAACCCAACCGTGTTTGCGTTCTTCATAAACCGAAAAGCTCGGCAGTGGGAAGTCTTGCTCTTTAAATAATCCGAGCGGGACGATATAAAAATCAGCGGCGGCAACCGACTGCAAAAGCATGGTGGTGCCACACTTGGGACAAAACTGATAGGTGACTTCATTACCCGTATCGCTGATGCGTGAAAAAGAGGTCACTTCACCGCTGAGTGTAACTTGTTCTATTGGGAACCGAGCTTGAATGCCGAACACACTTCCGGTGCGTTTCTGACACTCATAGCAATGGCAGACAGATGTACGTTGAGGTTCACCTCGGCATACTAGGTTGACTGCTCCACAGCGGCATTCGCAACTTCTGATATTTCTATCTTTAATATGATTGATATCCATCCATGCTCCACTTCTGGTTAACCCTGTATTGATAATTATACTAAAGCCCTTTATGGTCTGCACAACTGGATGAAAACAAAAGAATATAATTGCCCATGAAAAAGAAAATCTTACCTATCCCTCTGATTCTACTGATTCCAATTGTCATGCTGGTTGTGGTGATAGTAGCGGGTATTTATCGCTTTAGCTTAAGTGATGAAGAGATCTTGGCGAAGTTTCCTTCTTCTCAAGTGAGTTATGACCCAGTCGTAGAAACCGTTTTTGATTTGAAGACGACCAATCCATGGACAATTAAAGTTCCTGAGACTAACGCCTACGCTTTTATCAATGAAGTTGATGAGCCTAGAGCCATCGCGTTTGGACGCTATGACTCAGGTGTTGAGCGCGGTGTGGTAACGGTAGACACCAATAATCTTTCAGCCGCCACGTTGGGCAAGGCGAGTTTCTTTGTCGCGCCGATGTGGATATCTAACCAAGGCAGCGGTGTTTTCTATTATCTAGGCCTGTTTAAGCATGACCAGCAACGAAGCCGTGTGGTGTTAGTCGACCAACTTTTACTGGGTGATCGTATACAAATTCAGACATTGGAGGTAGCTCAGCAGCCAGGTTCGCAATCACAGAATAAACTTACTGGGGAAGGTTTTATCGGCTTTACTCAGCATTCTGCGGAACAATCATTTGCAGACCCCCCTTCTGAAAAGGTGTTAATGAGTTTTTCTTTTGATACGCAATCAATTGGTAAGCAATAACGTTTTCGTGAATGTAAGGATCTGTTGTTTATGTGAGCCAAATTACATATTATCTTAGTTAGATGAATGAAATTTAGACACAGTTAGCTTTGTGTCCGCTTATTATTACAAATGGAGCTTGCGAATGATTAATAAACGTTTTTTTAAGACGAAAGATGAAGTTGAAGTGACCTTCGAGCTAGAAGCTCAGGAAGCGAACTCTGTATCCATCGTTGCTGACTTTCTTGATTGGAAAGCCACCCCAATGAAAAAACTGGCCAAAGGGAAGGTTTACAAGTTTAAAACTCGTCTACCTAAAGATGGCGAGTTTCAATTCCGCTACCTAGTTGATGACCAACAATGGGTGAACGATGCGAATGCCGATCGTTACATCCCAAATGAATTTGGTGAAGACAACTGCCTAGTGTCGACGGTAAACGCATAATCTTTTCTTAAAGCCAGCGACTAATTCGCTTCGTTTATTAATTATTCGAAACGGAATAACGTCAACCAATAGAAAGCAGAAACTAGCCGTTTCTGCTTTTTTATTTTTAAATTTAGCGGTTAATTTTATTTCTTATCTAGTGGCTCTTCATCTACGGCAACTCAATGACTTAGGCTAAGTTGGGAAGATTCACATCATATTATGACAATGCATTGATGATTTATGCGTTTGAAAAGCATATCATATGCCTTTATATCGTAGAAAGACCTGTTTACCGTGTATTCAAAAATATTTCCCTCTCCGTTTGCTGAGCTTTCACCTGTAAAAAAAGTAGCTATTTTGGGACTGCCACTTATTGCTGCGATTGGTGTTGCTTTGCAATCGTCACAATCGGATCTGACGAAAACGATCGATCTTGATTTGCCCGACTCAACCGTGATTGAGTCAATTCTGTCACCTTCTTCTGTTACTGTTATCGAACCGCCAACGTTTGAGTACCAAATTCAATCTGGCGATAACTTGAGTAGCATCTTCACTCAGCTTGGATTTTCTTACAAATCGATGATGAGCGTGATGGAAACTGATTTGAACTTCCTTGCTTTAGATACGCTTCGTCCGGGTAATACATTACGCTTTTGGCGTGATGAAGCGACCGGCGACCTTTCTAAAATGGAACTTCAATTTAGCGTCGCGGACAAAGTGGTTTACCGATTACTTGATGACGGCAGCTACGAATTCGAAGACATCTCTATTCCTGGTGAATGGAAGCAAAAACCTCTCGTGGGTGATATTCATGGCAGCTTCTCAATGTCGGCGAATAAAGCTGGCCTGAACAGCCTTGAGATTGACCATATTGTGACTCTTCTTAAAGACAAGCTGAACTTCAGCCGCGACCTACGTGCTGGCGATCAGTTTGAAGTGCTTCAAAAAGCGCAATATGTTGATGGTGTTGCAACCGGAAAACGTGAAATTGAAGCAATTAAGATCATGAATCGTAACCGCGTTGTGTCAGCATACTTACACACCGACGGACAATATTACGATGCTAATGGCGATAGCCTTCAACGTGCTTTCCAACGTTACCCAGTGAGCAGTAGCTGGCGTCAGAGTTCTCAATTTAACCCTAAACGTCTACACCCTGTGACTGGCCGAATCTCACCGCACAACGGTACGGATTTCGCGACACCAATTGGCACACCTGTTCAAGCAACGGGTGATGGCAAAGTGATCATGACGCGTAAACACCCTTATGCGGGTAACTATGTGGTGATTCAACACGGTAGCACTTATAAAACGCGCTACTTGCACTTAAGCAAGATCCTTGTTCGTAAAGGACAAACGGTATCTCGTGGTCAACGTATTGGCCTATCGGGTAAAACGGGTCGAGTGACAGGTGCTCACTTGCACTATGAACTGATCGAACGTGGTCGCCCTGTTGATGCGATGAAAGCGAATATCCCAATGGCCGATTCTGTGCCTAAAAAGGAAAAAGCGACATTCACAGCCGCGAGAGATGAAGCCGACAAGCTATTGAAGGCAGCGTTAGAAACGCGCAATCTAGCAATGGTTAATAATGCTAGTAAGTAGCTAGCCATTAAACTGTTTTAAAGCCGCAAGAGCATCACAAAGCACAGTCAGTGTTAAGTGATGCTCTTGCGGCTTTTTAGTTCTCAATAGAAGGTTCGGTAAGGGTTTAAACTAAAGGCTCTGAGTGCGCGACATAGCTAACGATAGCTTCAGGTCGCATTGGAGGTGAGTAGAGGTAACCTTGGATCTTGTCACATCCCATCGCGTGCAGCTTTTCTAATTGCTCACGCTTCTCAACACCTTCCGCAACCAAAGATACATCGAGTCTATGGGCCAGTTGAACAATCAGCCATACTACGCTCTCTGAGGTCGAACTAGTTAACAAGTCTCGAATAAAGGTCGCATCAATTTTAATGCAATCGATAGGGTAGCTGTGGATGTAGTTCAAACTGGAGTAGCCTGTACCAAAGTCGTCGAGTGCGATCGTGAAGCCTTGTCCTCTCAGAAAGTTAAGCGCGGATTTTGTCTCTTGTGTTGGCGATAACAGAACGGTTTCGGTTAACTCGATAACAAACTCATTCGCCTTAAAATGGTGCTGTTCAATGGTTCGAGTCAGGTAGGATATATAACGTTTCGAATCAGTAAGCTCGTGCGCAGAGCAGTTGATTCCAAGTTTAACCTTGTAGCCCAAGCCTTGCTCTAGTGTGGTTTTAGCGCGGCACACCAATTCAATAATGCGTTCACCTAATTCGACAATCAGCCCTGACTCTTCTGCCACTTGAATAAACTCTACGGGTGAGATGTCTCCATGTCTGGCGGTTTTCCAGCGAGTCAGTACCTCGAAATATTCCCATTGCGTTTCACCTTGACCCACAATCGGCTGTACCACTACGTACATTCCATTGCTGTCGGGGATATAGCTTTGTGAAATTGGGTTTTCCAGCTCACTTCGTAGCGCTGCGACTAGCTCGGTTTTTCTTTGGTAACGAACTCTTAAGTGAGTGTCATAACATTGAATATGAGTATCTTGGCTGTGTTTACACTCTTTAAGCGCCAAGCTGGTATTGAAGATGATTTGCTCAACGTCTTTGTTGTCTCCATCCGAACTGGCAATACCGATGCTGACGTCGAAATCTATCTTGATATCAACGCTACTGTAGCCCTGCTTAATTTTGGCCAGTATTTGTTCGCACACGGCTATCGGATCAGAATGGTAGGTGATGAAGGCGAACTCGTTGCCAGCAGTCCGGAAAGTCAGGTTGCTTTCAGGTAAAGTTCGGCGCAATATTTCTGCGACAAACTGCAGCACCTTGTCGCCAATATAATTACCGTGCATATCATTAATGGCTTTGAAGCTATTGATATCGAGTAAAGCCAGTGTAAACGGAGTGACGCTCTGTTGAGTAATCGACTCTAAGGTATCTGATAAACAGCTTCGGTTGAGTAACCCGGTTAGGCTGTCGTGTGACACCTCATAACTAAGCTGATTTACAAGTTGTTCGGAACGATCGTTAAACCACATTTCACGCAAGGTGTGGATGATGATGTCGGCGAACAATTGATGGTGCTTTACCACGTCTTGTTGCTGATCAGGGCTAAGAGGCGAGGTGAACGTTGAAAACAGCACGCCCATCACTTCGCCACTTTGAGTTTGAGTCGGGATCGCGATGGAGTTTTGTGAGGTGATTTCCTGCCTAAATGCCGATGTTGGCAATGACTGGACGATGTACTGAGAAAATGAGCAATCTGGGTGTCTTTGATTGAAGGCTTGTTGGTAGATGTGACCATGGCGCGCATTGATTTTGTCATGTAATACATGATCAGAATGGGCGATCACCAAAGGAACGGTTTGGTCAGGGAAGTACTTCTTCTCAATGATGCTAGTGTATTGAGTATCAAAGGTCTGATGTAAAGTAAGCACAGCTGACTCTAAAAGGTCGATACCTTCCAATTTCAGCAAACGGCCAATGCGCTCTGTGTCTATCATGCTATTGTGCGTATGTTGAGTCATAGCCACCACCCCTAGTTAACCAGATTCACTGTGTAAGCGGTATACGTATTATCTTGTATATGTGCGAACTTGTATAATCTATATGCGTCAAGTTTATTATTGACCGTGTTGTATAACTTTTCAAATTAAAATGTGACTTATTTCACAGAGCTTGCGTGCTACGCTCTTTGTCTAGCCTGTCTTTCAGATGGTCCAAAAAGAGCTTGGTTCGCGTGTGCGAGTAATCAAGCTTAGGGTAGTACGCGTAAACCATCACTTCGTCGGCGGTAATATTTGGCAATACTGGAACTAATGTCCCTTGCTTTAGATCCTCTTTGATCATCGCTTTGATGGTTAACAGTACGCCCATTCCTCGCTTCGCAGCATGAAACAAAGCCTCTGGATTGGTGGTCGCAAAGTTACCATTGAGGGTGATGCGTTGCCCTTTGGTGAGTGTGACTTCTCGGGTAGGGCGCTCTCCCCAAATCAAAGAGTTGTGTTGTTCTAAGTCCTGCTCGTTGGCGGGGTAACCATGTTTAGCTAAATAGCTTGGCGCTGCATAGAAGCTGGCTTTGTGTTCAAACAGCGGTGTTTTCTTGAAGCTTAAGGAGTTGAGCTGTTCCAGTTCACGACTGATCACCAGATCTAAGCCCAGTTCAGGTAATTGGCCTGGCGTGGTCGTGATCAGCTGCACCTTAATGTCTGGGTATTTTTCTAAGAAGTCGTCCATGTATTGCACCAGAAACTTAGAGCCAACCGCAATCGTAGCGCCAATCTTTAATAGGCCTGCTGGGGTTTGGTTAACCGAGCGAGTCTCATCAATAATGGACTGCCAATTGTCGAGCTGATCCTTGGCTCGCAGGTAAAAGAGCGCACCTGCTTCGGTTTGGCTAATTGATCGCGTGGTACGCTTTAACAGTTGGGTGCCGATGCGCTCTTCTAACCAGTTCACTCTTTTACTGATCGCCGAGCTGGTGGTGTTCAGCTTTCGAGCAGCACCATTGAAGCTGCCTTCTTCGACTACTCTGACGTAGCTTTTTACGTTAAGAATCCAATCCATATTATTTCCTGTTGGGACTTAATAAAATTCCAATTTAGCTAATTATCAATTATTGGTTTTGAATGTAAACTCGTCTAATGAACAAATATCAAACGAATAGGGAATTTTTTGAGCCAATCGACCTTTAAAAAAACACCGTTACTCTTAGCAATGATGATTATTGCTACGGGGCAGGTGGGTGTGAGCATCTACTTGCCAGCATTACCGTTAATTGCTTCTGATTTAAGTGCTACTCAAGTAGATGTACAGCTTCTCGTCACGCTGTTTCTGGTGGGTTTTGGCTTGTCTCAGCTATTTTACGGACCGATGTCCGATGCGGTGGGAAGAAGACCTATCTTCTTGTTAGGTCAGGGTGTTTATTTGATTGGTACAGTCGTTTGTGTTGTGTTTTCTGACAATATGACGGCGCTAGAAGTTGGTCGCTTGCTGCAAGGTTTAGGGGCGGGCAGTGCCTCGGTTCTTGGGCGAAGTGTGCTTCGTGACAGCTATGATGGTTCACAGCTTACCAAAGCGTTGTCTTATATCTCGATCACCGCTTCGATCATGCCGATCATCGCGCCTGTATTTGGTGGCTGGATTTCATTCCACCTTGGTTGGCAGGCGGTGTTCCTTTTCGTTCTATTGTATTTACTGGCGATATTCACACTGGGTTACTTTGTTCTGCATGAAACTTTGCCATACGGAAAGAGCCGCTTTGATGCGTGCCAAGTGGTGAATAACTACGGACGCTTGTTGACCAATCGCCAAGTGTTGACCAGTGCCAGTTACAACTGGATGAGCTACATGGCGAGTTTGGTATCGCTGTCGTTGTTTCCATTCTTAATGCAAGAGCAATTGGGGCTGACCGCCGCTGAGTATGGTTCATTGATGATTGTCCCTTCGGCAGGCTTACTGATCGGTAGCGTGGCTTTGAACTTGCTCAATCGTAGGTTTAGTACGCCCCAACTGATGAGCCTAGCTATTTTGATTATCTTGGCATCGGGAACTTGGCTTCTTACTCATGAGTTATCCATCTTTAACTTAGTTTGGGCGTTTACTTGGTTGGCGATAGCACAAGGCATCTCGTTCCCATTATCAATCAGCATGTTATTAGAACCTCATAAGAAACAAGCGGGAGCAGTGTCGGCATTGTCTGGTTCAATTCAGATGTGTTTAGCGGGTTTATTGGGTGGGTATCTTGTAGAGAGTTGGGTCACGACTCATCTTCAATTAGGCGTGTTCTACCTCATTATTGGTGCAGCCATGGGCGGAGTGCTTTGGTCTTCAACCAAAATGAACAACAAAGGCGATACTGTTGAAGTGGAATATAGCTAAATGCCAAATTCACTATCGTTTAACGCACCATCGTTAATACGTTGTATTTGTGCTGATGGTTTTCTACAATGCTTCGGTCCATTGAATAGGTAAAAACAAAATGCAGCAAAATGAATTTGAAGTACTGGTAAAAGCTATCTGCGCACTAGATGGCCTGCCTCAAGCGCTTGAGCTATTGAAATCCAATGAGGATACAGAAGTCGCTGAGGCTGCTGCATCACTGACTGGTCAATTTGCACTTGCTGAAGTGGAAGGCGAAAAGCGTATTTACCACGTGACGCTTCAAGAAAATGAACAAGGCGAAGAGCAAGAGTACATCGAACATGTTATGAATGAAGGCGATGACTTAATCAAATTTGCAGCTTGGTTCTTTGAAACGATGTTTGAATTGAAGCAAAAAGACACATACCAAATTGCCGGTAAAACTTACAGACAGCCAAAGCGCAGCTAGGTTTCTCAGTAAAGCATTTTAGAAAGCAGCTCTATTGAGCTGCTTTTTTTATCAGTGTCTAAATCAATGTCTTGGGTTGTTATTAGGAATGGAGCATTAAGCTCAAACCAGAATTTAGGTTAACTCATTGATATACAAAAACAATGCTGATTAGCACAGAGACAAAATTAGGCTAATTGCAAATGGATGCTTAATATCGCATTAAAGTGTGATTTAGATCTTGTTTTTGGGCGTTTTAAGTGTAAAATCCGCGCTAAAGAAAGTTGATTATGTGCGGAGATAAGCATGAATTACGAACTAGGCCACGCATACCTTGGTCAAATGGCAGCAAAAAACATGATGCACGAAGCATTGTACGGCACTTCAAAGCCAAAGAAACCATCGTTCTTTAAGCGAATGATGAAGAAAATGGCTAAATAAGCATTTTCAAAAACGGAATTTTAAAAGGCCTTAAACTCGATGAAGTTTAAGGCCTTTTTCGTTTTAGCGATTGGTGAAAGTTATCGCTTTGTTTTGTTGTGGATGGACACAAAAAATACCAATTAAGCTTCTGACTAATGGCTTTTAATGAACTCAGCCAGCAGATTGATTGGATAAGTCGACCACATTATTAGGGATGCTATCTAAGCCATTCTCTTTCATCCACGCTTCTAAGTTATCGGCACCACCGATGTACTTACCATCAAGCCAGATCTGCGGGACGGTGACCGGTGTTTTCTCACCAATGTGTGCTTTTACCTCTGGAATCATACGGTACAAAGCGGCGCTGTCTTTTACGACATCGTGGTATTGGTATTCAACACCCGCTTCATCCAGCATTTTCTTCGCTTTAACACAGAATGGGCAGGTCGCCTTACCATAAACGATGTTGCCTTTTAGGCTGTCTCGTTTGGTCCACTCTTTGATCACCGATTGGATTAACACACCGCGATTCAGCGCTTCACCTTGGCTGACCACTTTGCCTTCAAGAACAAGGATTGGAGCATGCCAAGAGCCTAGTTTTAGCGGCTCCCACCAGTGAGACAACCAATCTTTCACTTCCAGTTCGACATCGACATCGGCCAACTCATTCTCAAAAGTATCCTTCAGAATGTCTTTGGTAAGGGTACATTCTCCACATGGGATGTTAACTTTAAATGGACCCCAGCTGCCTGCCCAACGGTATAGTGTAATCTTGACTGGTTTCTTCATGGTTACGGCCTCGTTTGAATTCTCTTATCCATATAGAACGGACTGTCGAACTATTTATTTCACCAACCTTAAACTTTCTTCACTTTTGAAGGTTTTTTAGTTTCCCAGTGCGTTATAAATGCAACTGACGCAATAATAATAGCAGCCCCTAGCCATAAACGACCCGGTGGAACCCAACTAAATACAATCCAACCTGCTAAAACATTTAGCGGTAATTTGGCGTGGTCAAAAGGTTGCACAAACGAAGCATCAGCGACCGAGTAGGCTTTTACTATCGCCCATTGAGCGAGTGCCGTCATAACACCGATAACAATCAATATAGCCCAGATTGTACCGCCGCTTGGCGTTTGCCAATCTGGCGCAGCAAGCAGGATGTTAAATGGTGTGATTAATAGTAGAAGATAGACCACCATGGTTGAAGGACTGTCTTGCGAAGAGAGTTTTTTCACCATCAGTGAGTAGCATGCCCAGAAGAAAGCGGCACCGACTGGTAATAACGTTGCCCAGTTAAAATCTTCAGCCCACGGCTCTAGAATCACCATCGCACCCACGAAGCCTGCTAAGGTCGCGCCCCAGCGAGCAGCCCCAACTTTCTCTTTTAAGAAAAGCCCTGAACCAATGGTTGCAAACAATGGCGATGTCATGAGAAGGGCAATGCCTTGCCAAATTGGTACTGGGTAAGCCAGTGCCCATATCCAAAGTTGAATACCAATAACAGACAAGAAGACACGGAATACGTGCAATTTGAGGTTGTCGGTTTTTAGTGCGCGACGAATGCCCAGCGTTTTCAGATAAGGAAGAATAGCGAACAACGCGATGGCGTATTGAATGACGGCAACGGTGGTAGAAGTAAGTCCGAAATGAATGCTAGCAATTTGAGTTAGGCTGTTAATAACGGCAAAGGCTAGGCCTGCGGTTAGCATCCAGCTAGCGCCTTGGATCGGATGGTGTTGTGACATGATGCTTCTAATTATTTGATGTGGTACACCTATGATACGGATTTAGCACCACTTAACCAGAAAAAGCATTGATGAAGTTAGTCAGAATATTCGAATATGAAAAAAGGTTGAGCCATTGCCCAACCTTTTTGGTCTTCATCTAAAGTAGCTTTAGATTAGAAGTCGTAGCGTACACCTAGGCGAAGAGAGTCTTCACTTTGTGTTTCTAAACCTGCAACTTTTACGTCGTCTAGATTGTTTAATTGGTAAGCAACGTATGTACGGATAGATTTGTTGAACTTGTAAGTACCAGTCAGCTCAAAGAAGTCAGCTGTGTCTTCAGTTAAGTTCTGTGTCGCGTCTTTTTCTTGTTTTTGGTACAAACCTGCCAGTTCAAATTGGTCTGTTAGCTTGTATTTAGCAGCAACTTCCACACCAGAGAACTCAGTTTTTGCTTTGTCGTCTAGGTCACCCATTGTGTAGGTTGCACCTAGGTATAAAGCATCCATTTTGTAGTTAATACCAGCAATCAATGCTGTAGCTGAACCATTACCAGTACCGTTGTCGTTACCTGAGTAACCAAGACCGAAACCTAAGCCCATCGGTAGTGTGTAAATGCCAGAGATACCGTAACCGTCAGTATCTTTGTCTTCACCAGCAATCAAACTTGCTTTAAGAGAAAGTGCGTCTGCGTCGTAAGCGTATACAAACGTGTTATTGATTTGCTCGTCACCTGCATTGATGAATGCTTTTTGGTCACCAGAGTAGATAGTAACATCCGACATTTCTGAGATTTGAGCTGCAGCTGTATCTTGACGACCTACTGATACTGCGCCGAAGTTACCTTCAAAACCTGCATACATGTAACGTTGCTTAAAGTTGTCAGTTTCATCATTGTCAGCTGAAGAATTTACGCCTTGTTCTGCTTCGTAGAAACCAAAACCAGATAGGTCGCTAGTGATTTCTGTAGTACCGCCAACATTTAAACGTACACGGCTTTTATTTTTCATTGTTCCGTCGATTTCTTTACCGCCTGAACCAATGAAATCACCACGGAATTCCGCACGACCGCCAATTTTAAGTTCTGTACCGTCAGAGCTGTAAACTGTTGCTGCTAGAGATGAACCTGAAACTAGTGCCGCTACCACTGCAGAAGCTAGAACTGCCTTTTTCATAATCACTTACCTTGTATTTTAAAATCCGTGAGCAATGTGCTCTCCGTTTCGATATGAAGCTAATTTAGAGCAGATAAATTAAGCTTTCATTTCCATAAAATTACATTTTCGTGAATGGGGAACTTTTTTAAGTGTTGATTTTATTGCATTTTTATTTCATGCGACTGAGTGTTCTATGAATAGTTATACAAGTTGCGTGTATTTCAAAGGTCACATTGGCAAGTTTTACCTTGCAATCACGTATGTCGATGGTGGTGAATTTTGGCTGCGCTGAGAGCTTGTTAATCTGATTAACTGCTTGTACTGGTAAGGATATCCTCTATGATGCAAAAACTTAGAAGAGAATAGATTCTGCTCAACAATATGGAGACGTTGGATGAAAACAGAGTACTTAGGCGATGTTTTACAAGGTAGGCAGGTTATTGGCTCCTTGAATGTTGAAGACCTACCCGTTGGAGAGCACCAGTTTTGGTTTCAAGTCACCAGTGATGGGCTAGGGCAACCTAAGAACATGCCGGTTTCTGTTTTCAAAGGCAGTCAAGAAGGTCCTAGTTTGATGATCACCGCCGGTATTCACGGTGATGAGCTAAACGGAGTGTTGGCTGCACAGCAAATTATCAGGGACTTAGTCGGTAAAACGCTCAAAGGCACGGTAACGATTGTACCTACTGTGAATCTGTCTGGCTTGCTGAACCATAGCCGTGATTTCATCTCTTCGGATCCGGGTTCTTGCCCTGCTAATCTTAATCGACTCTTTCCGGGTGACGCGAATGGCTTGGCTGCGGAGCGCTTTGTTGCGTCTTTGTGGGAGCGTTTGCTTAAGCATAATGCCACCTTCGCCGTTGACCTCCACACTCAAACTCGTGGCGCAGTTTATCCACTTTATGTGTTTGCTGATTACCGCATAGAACAATGTTTGGAGATGGCGAGGCTGATGCAGCCCGATTGTGTTCTGAATGACCCTGGTGACCCAGGTATTTTGGAAACGGTTTGGAATCGAAGTGGAATTCCGAGCATCACGGTGGAAGTTGGGATGGGGAAATTTACTCAGCCTGACATGATTCAACGAGCGGTAGACGGTGTTTTTAACATGCTATCTTATTATGAAATGTTCGAGGTTGAAATAAATCATCCCGAGAAAATGCAGCTGCCGAGCATGGATTGGATAGAGGGTAATGATGTGGTTTCTATCCGCGCTGATATTGGTGGCTTTGTATTGCCGCAGGTTGAGCTTCTGCAGAGCGTAGAGCAAGATGATTTATTGGCCATTCAATATGACGCTTTTGGTAATGAGTGTCGCCGTTATCACGCGCCGTCTGCCGGACGTGTCCTTAGCTATAACGTGGATGCGCTAAGGGAGCCGGGTGCGCTTGTTTGTCGCTTGCTGAGTTAAGGCTCAGTCGGTTGGACGTTTCCGTGTTAATGCACTGTGTTGTTATCTAAAACACGTAAAAAAAGACCGAGCTAGGCTCGGTCAAAGGACAGTTGTCTAGAGTAAGCACGTCTTGGACTCATCGAGAGAACTGCTTTTAGAGTAGCGAGGCTAGATTAAGAATCCATTGCAAGATAGTGACACTTCGACTGCTTTTCTATTTCAAAAATAATATTGAAAACATTATCTTAAACTCATCAAAAACCCGACTGCGGGTTGCGCGAGTCGGCTTTTATTCACTTCTCTTTCGAGTCTTTATCTCTATCTACGCACGATTAAAAAGCGTCATCCACGATATCTTTAAGTCGGTCGTAAGGCACATACCCTGGTAAAACATTTCCGTTCATCATCATGGTTGGAGTGCCCGTTAAGCCGAGTGCACTGAACGTTTGATGGTTAGTGGTTAGAACCTGGTTTTGTTCTTGAGTTGTTTTTAGTTCCGCCTCTGTTCCCGTCTTCTTGGCAACGGCTTCTAGTGAGCTTTTCGAGTGAATACCGCTTTTCGCCATCAGCAATCTATCAACTTCAGGGAATGCTTCTGGGTTATCTTTCCATACTTTCATCGCGTATAGCGCCGCGTTGGTGTCTAGCCCCGAAACCTGTTGCTGCTTAAACGATAAGTACACGTTGATCACTTTAATGTCGCTGTTTTCAGAGGCTAATTGAACCAAGCCTTTTTCCAAGCGCTTACAGTAAGGGCAGTTATAGTCGGTAAAGTTAATGATGACCGATTTGCCATCCGGATTGCCCGTGATTGGGTGGGCGTCATTGTTGTATAACCAATCATGGCTTTCCGCTTGGGCTTTTTTCGTTTGCTCTTGACCTGCTACGTACTGCTCTAAACTGGTATGCAATCCAGAGATCGTCGATGGATTTTCCTTCAGGAATTGATTAATTTCTTCAAGTTGTTGAGTTTGTTCTTTGTTTAATTCTGCGAAGGCATTAGTACTCATTAATGAGCCTATAATCAGTGCGCTTATCAGATGCTTTTTCATATTGTCTTTTCTCAAATTCGTGATAATCGTGAGCGCTTATTAGGTTGCGCTTACATTAATATTGTTTGTTAAACTGGCTGAGTCGGTTTATTTACTTAGCTTTGCTCTGTTTTTCTTTGTGAGCGATTTAGGCAAAGTAGGTTCTTAACCACAGGCCGATAGGGGATGTAACGCCGGTTGCGATACTGCTAATCTTTCCATCTTTGATGATGACAATACTTGGCGTGACATTGACTCCCCAACTTCTGCTGATCGATCCAGAGAGATCATTGATCACAGGGAAGTCATACTCTTTCGCCTCTAAGTAGCGCTGGACACGTTCGTCTGGACCAGACGATAGAGCGACCGAAACCACCTGATGGGAATCACTGAAGCTATTAACCGTCGGGCTTACAAATTTGCAGGCACCACACCAAGTCGCCCAAAAATAGACAATGACTGGCTTACCATTTTTGCTTAGCTCGATAACATCAATATCTTCGCCTTGGAGCGATTGACCCACAATTGGAATCGCATCGCCCTGAGGCATGCTTCTGCTGTGATAAAAGTCCATGGCAAATGAAACCACGCCAACGATCAATATCATTGAAACCAGTTCCTTTCCCCACTTCTTAAGACGACTTGGCTTTTTGGCCTCACCCTTTACAGCGTCGTCTTCAATCGTGCTAGATTTATCTTCATTGTTGGGAGT
Organism: Vibrio sp. 10N.286.51.B11; assembly: GCF_041469245.1. Lineage (NCBI taxonomy): Bacteria > Pseudomonadati > Pseudomonadota > Gammaproteobacteria > Vibrionales > Vibrionaceae > Vibrio > Vibrio sp. 10N.286.51.B11. The sequence continues at coordinate 110,515 of NZ_JBFRKI010000041.1, forward strand.
CTTCATCAGTTATCTCGCAGCGTCGATGGCTTGAACGACAGTGTCACTGTTGAGAATGACAGGCAGTGGAATACCGCTTTTATAGCTCGGGCCGTAGACGATATTAAATGGCACACCAAATCGCCCATTACTTTGTAAGTATTGAGTGACACTTTCACTTGGTGTTGTCCAATCACCTTTCATCAAAACAATGTCTTCTTGCTGTAGGTGACTGTAGACAGGGTCTTGAAGGATGACGCCGATCTTGTTGGCTTTACAAGTGATACACCAATCAGCAGTCACATCAACAAACACCGTTTTGCCTTCATCAACGAGCTGAGGGATTTGCTTCGCATCCAGCTTTTGCCAAGCGAGATCGTCAACAATCGGAGTCGCCCAGTTATCAGCGGTGACACTACCGACGATCAATGCAGCACCAAACACCAAGGTTGTGGTTGCGACGATAGGAATAAGCACCTTGCGACCCAACTTACGGCCAATCCAAATCAATACTGAAATCACGATAAATAGCGACAGCAGGATAGTTGGGAATTTACCAATGAATGGGCTAAGGAGGCTTGTTAGCCATAGGCTGGTAATGAACATCATTAAGCCAAATACCAGCTTAACTTTGAACATCCACGCCCCAGGCTTTGGAAGCAATTTGGTTAGGCTTGGGAATAGCGCAAAGATCAACCAAGGCGCACTCATACCGATACCAAGCGTGATGAAGATAGCCCATAACTCTTGGTAGCTTGCTCCAAGTGCATACGCGACAGCGGTTCCTAGGAATGGCGCGCTACACGGCGTTGCTAACAGCGTTGCAAACATGCCTTGAACAAAGTGGCCTGAATGTGAGTCATCGCCTTTGGTTGCCATCCAGGTGTTTAAACCTGATGGTAGTCTGAATTCGAATAACCCAAGCAGGTTAATCGAAAACAGCAAAGTGATGATCAGCATGAACCCGATGAACCAAACATTTTGGAACTGGATTCCCCAGCCAATTGCATTACCACCCATTTTTAGAGCGGTCATACCTAGGGCTAACAGCGCAAATGATGTAATGACACCTGAAGCAGAAGCTAAGAATGAGAGTCGAATATGACGATTAGATGCACCTTGGTTTTGACTGATGCTGTTTAATTTCATTCCTAAGACTGGCAACACACATGGCATGATGTTGAGGATCAAACCACCAATTAAAGCGAAGCCTATCATCGCCAAAAAGCCGTTGTTGCTTGTTTGGTAAGCGATCGGTTCTGAGCCAACTTTGGCCGTCATCTCTTCGGCGAAATTAGTGTCTGAAACGGTGACACTCACGTTACGGTCCGTTAAGTCGACTTCACCTATCCAGTTGCTCACATCAAATACGGCCGTCATTGTATTGTCTGTGATGTGGACGCTTGGTTGAGAGAAGAAGTCATCAATCACTTCTTGCCCGTCAATCAACACCATCGGCTTATCCCAGCCATTTTTACTTGTCAGCTGAGTAACCAGTTGCTGCTTGCTCTTGTCCCAAAATAGACCATTGACTGAAGTGCGATTAGCTTCTCGTGGAGATTGGCTCATGCCTTGGTTGAACAAGAACATCGCTTCTTCATCGAGCGCTAAAGTTTGTGGGTCAATCGGCAGTTCGATATCGTAATCGGTTAACACACAGATATTGGTACACGACGGAAAGGTAAACGATGCCCTGAATATCGCAGGCTTCGTGTTGTCTTTCAGGGATAAAGTGACAGGAAAGCTGACATGTTTTTTGTAGCCTAACGTCATGACGTCAAGCTGCTCGTAGTATTTAGGTATCGGCCAGTGCCACTCTACTGACTCAATGTTTGTTGAACCAGACCAGTCCCAGCTTGGCGGAATGCCACCTTCGCCTGGGCTGCGCCAATAGGTTTTCCAGTCGCCGTCGAGCACGACATCGAGCACGGTTTGGATCTTAGAGCCGTCATCCGACTGTTCACCCGTCGACATCATTCGCATTTTAACAGGCGGATGCTCAGGCACACTAAGCCAGCCCGTTGTCTGTGCCAAGGCGGTAAATGACGTCATAACCAAAAGGGCAGTGACTAAGGTTTTCGCGCATGTACGCATAGAGAATGCCAATGAATCGACAAACTTAGTTAGTAGTGTGTTGTACACAAATGTATCTCCAAAAAATAAATAAAAGGGTGTAGTAGCCCGGTTATTTACTCTCTAAATATACAGTGCTTTAGATGCAATCGGTGTTTTGTCGGTCGAGTAGAGCGATGATTGTCTCTAGATAATCTCGAGATGTGAGGAGGTAAGTTAAACGCAACAGCAATAATAAGTACGAATGGGATCAGCCAGCCGGTTTTTGGGGCGGCAAAGGTCAGCATTTTTGAACTTAGGCTGCATGAACTTGAATTGGGGGACGTTAACATTTTTGAGGCTTCTAAGCCGAAAACACTGGCGTATAGAGTGGCCATTTTTTCTGAAGAAGCGATGTCGGTTTGAGGGTTACTGGTTTCTGTATGAGTTTGTGCGCCAACTAGGACTGATTGACCATTAGCGGATGCAGATAACGATACTTTCTTTACGGCCAGAGTGCTCGCCAGACAAGTTACGATAACCAGTCCGGTAAGGAAGAGCGCCCAAAGCGAATGCTTTTGTCGGCGGTTCTTTGTGGATAAGAAAAGTAGTGATGTGTTCAGCAAATTAGTCAGTAATCAAATTTGTTATTAGTTAAAGCCAGCTCATTGAATTGTGGCTAGCTTAGATAAGTTCTCTTCGCGCCACAAGTCATAAAATGGTTAAAGTGAAACTATGTATAAACGCGGAAAACGGCAGGTACACGATAAAAGACGCATAAACACCAATTCACGCGAATACGACCTTGAGTTCTAGCTAAAGTTCACAACAACTGAAAGTTATCGCTAATTATTCTGTATCGAGTGGTCTAACCAAGATGAGGCGATACAAAAAAGCCCAACAGACCGTCAGTGAATGTGTTGGGCTTTAATCATTGGTGCTATTGGAAAGGCTTAGTGAGTGCGGCGAGGGCCGTTACGTACCAAGTCTTTACCGTTATCAAACACTTCTTTGGTGATCCAGCGAGCAAGCAGAACTTTGTGACTGCTGTTGAATACAGCAACGAAGTGACGACCATCTGAATTATTGGTTGCCATGCCTACACCTTCAACCCCTTCAAGGCCTAAACCACCAGCTTCCACTGAAATTAGGAATTGCTCTAGTTCTTCTAGAGACTCAATAATATCAAGTTCGTTGTTCATTTTTATGATCTCTTGCTGTGAGCCAACATCCTATTTAAGGCGCTTTAGTGCATGTGCCAGAATGAAGATATTGGTCGTTGTTCTTTGTTGGATGCGTACTCTACAGGTCATAAGAGGGGATTGGAACTCTCAAATATTAGAAGAAGGCTGATAATTTGCGAATTTTTAGCATAACATACGTTTAAATGCTTGTTATCCATATTCTTTTTACTACTATTTATAGGGTCAATTTAGACAGTAATAGGAATTAATATGATGAAGGTTTGGCGTTGTCTATTGTTAATGTTGGCGTTTGTCGCATTTGGAAGTTATGCGCAGAGCGTTGAGAAAATCGCAGAAGTACAAGATCAGTTAATGCTCGATCTAGCAACATTAGAAACGGCGCATGATGCTGAGAAGCCCTTTCTTGAAGATATCTTAAGGCGTAAGAATCAGGGCCTACGCGAAGAGATTTTTTCACAGCTATCGTCAGATAAAAAAGAGGGGCTGGATGTCACTCTTGCTCAGCAGGTCGAACTGCTACAAAAATTGCTGTCGTTGAATGAAACTAAAATCGTTTCAATGAGTAAAGAAAACCGTTCCGCTGAGGGTGACGCTAAAAAACGCCTTGAATTGCGTATTCAAAAACGAATCGGAATGATGGATGTCTATTATCAGCAGCTTGCTAAGACCTTAAATTGGTCGAAAGAGCGTGGTGTTGATGTTGCTGTTCCTAAAGGTGAACTTAAAACGGCGTTAATTGCTCGTTCTAAATACCTGACTAATGCCATTCTTTACACAGACACACAGCGACAAGATCTAGAAGCGCGTTTGTCTTTTGTGAATGAAGAAGAGAAAGCGACGATTAAAAAGGAGCTTGAGCGTTTCAGCGAGCGTACTAGCGTTATGGTCGCGAGCTTAGAAGAAACCATCACGCTAATGGAACCGTTTGGCGTGGATGTGACTTCGTACAAACGTGTTTTGCTAGCGACGACAGGTGACATTAACGCCGATGTGTTGGATGTTGATGTTGCACTGGAGCTGTTGGATGGTTGGCTTCGTTCGTTCAGTTCATGGGCTTTTGAAAATACCCCTTCTTTTATCGTTAAACTTGCTCTGTTTCTCGGTATTTTGTATGTAACTCGCCTTATTGCTAACGTGGCTCGCAAAACCGTTCGTAAGAGTGTTTCGCACTCTAAAATGGACTTCAGTGTATTGATGCAGGACTTCTTTGTATCCATCGCATCTAAAGCGGTCGTGTTTATTGGTTTGCTTATCGCACTGTCTCAAATAGGGATAGAGCTAGCACCTCTTCTTACTGGTTTCGGTGTAGCCGGTGTCATCATTGGTTTCGCATTGCAAGACACACTATCTAACTTTGCATCGGGTTTGATGATCTTGATCTACCGTCCTTATGACGTCGGTGACATGGTTAAAGTGGCAGGCGTGCAAGGCACGGTAAAAGACATGAGCTTAGTATCGACGACTGTTCAAACCATTGATAACCAACGCTTGGTGATCCCAAACAACAAGATTTGGGGTGACGTGATCAACAACATCACGGCAGAACGTGTAAGACGTGTTGATATGGTTTTCGGTATTGGTTATTCAGATGATATCGATAAAGCGAAAGCGGTATTGAACGACATCATTCTTGCACACCCTCTAGTGTTGAAAAAACCAGAGCATATGATCAAGCTTCATACCTTGAATACGTCTTCTGTTGATTTCGTAGTACGACCTTGGGTTAAGACTGATGACTATTGGGATGTGTACTGGGATGTAACGGAAACCGTGAAGAAACGCTTCGATGAAGAAGGCATCACGATTCCATTCCCTCAACGAGATGTACATATTTACAATCACGAAGAGAACTAAACGAAAGATCTAGTATGAAAAGCTATTACGAAAAAGCTAAGCATGGCTTAGAGCCATCATTCTTAATGTGATATCAAATGGACGCTGAACAAGCGTCCATTTTTATTGGCTGCCGCTTATGTTGAGCTTCATTCTTTTATGTCACTCAACCACCTTAGAATTACGTTATGATGGGGTAGGCTTAATCTGGAAAGTTGAAATCGAATGGACGATTCACAGCAAAAAACGAATACTAGAAATACAACGGTAAGAAAAGCGACGCGAATTGAAAGTGTTATGAACTCTGCGATGTGGCATTTAACTCAGAGAGACATGACGGAAAGCAAGTTAGTGGCGAAGCTCAAAGTGAAAACCGACAATCAAGAATGGATCGATGAAACGTTGAATACTTTGAAAGGCTTCGGGTATCTCAAGTCTGACCAAGTGTTTGCAGAACAATTCGTGGAACAAGCTTTCTCTGGTGAATTCGGTTCTCGATACATTGTCGAAAAACTGAAGAAGAAGGGGCTGACCGATTCAGTGATTTCTGATGCAATCCATAAAGTGTCGTTCGAAAAGTCTATTGATGAACAAACCATCTTGATAGACCGAATCAACCACTACTATTCAAGCTTTACCATGAGCCGTGAAAAGCTGGTTGCGACACTGCAAAAGCGTGGCTTTAGCTATCAACAAGTTAAGGTAGCGATTGACCAGCACCCACAAGCGCATCAACTGAAAAGTAACATTCAAATTAAGGCCGAGAAAGCCGACTTGGAAAAAGAGGTGCTCAAGTACGCTCGTAAAGGCAAGGGACTGACTGCCATTCAGCAAGAACTTAGACAACGACAAATTGACACAAGTGAACTGTCATCGCTCATCGACCGATTGATTAATGAAGAGCAGCTAGATTTCTATTCTTCGTGTATAGAACAGTTGCAGAAGAAGCCTTATGACCTAAACGATCATAAAGAACGCTCTAAGGCTTACGCGATGCTAAGTCGAAAGGGGTTCTCTTCTGACGAGATCAAATTTGCATTGAGTGAAGATAACGAATAACTAAGCCGGAAAAATTTCCTATTGTAGTATGTTGGTTTGTCCTAAGTAACTATTGGACATAAGTGAGCTATATAGATTGGTAAATTAGCGTTTAACGGATTATTTAGGGTATTGCAAAGTCGCTAATGTAATGGCTCAATTCACCTACCCACAACAATAAACTTAGACCACATACTTCTTCAAATAACGCTCGATAAACGACATCAAGCGTTAAAATTGACAAGTGTCAGTCCATTTCAGGATAGGTCATTAGGTTCACAAAACCGTCAAAACAGTATCAAGGTCTAAGCGCGACTTTGGTAAATTTGCATTGTAATCTTCATCTTTATGATGATAGCCCATCGCCAAAGCAACGTCGCATTGATAGCCACCAAGTTCCTCTTCAAACTCTTCACCAATTAGATCTGAATCAACACCTTCCATCGTTGTGGAATCGATATTTAATCGTGCCAAAGTATGTAGAGTATTACCTAATGCAAGGTAGGTTTGGGCTTTTGTCCATGCAGTTGTATCACCTGATTCACTCGTGTTTAACTCGGCAAATGCAAACCCACCAAATGCTTGTTCACGATTTGCAGGATCTAATCTACCGTCTTTAATGCTTTTATCGACAACTTTTTCATAGTCTGCACGCGTATAGCGAGTATTGTGAGCAAATAAAATAATATGTGATGCTGCATTAATGTGTGGCTGATTAAACTGGTGTTTGTTCTTGAAAGTTTTGTTCATTCGTTCTTTGGCTTCATTGCTTTCAATTATTATGAACTTCCATGGTTGAGAGTTAATTGAAGACGCTGATAGACGAATAGCCTGATAAATCACACTTAAGTCTTCTTGTGGAATACGCTTAGTCGCATCGTATCGTTTAGCAGTATAACGTTGCTCCAGATCTTTAATTATTTGGTGCGTCATATCATGCGACCTGTGTCATTTCGTTCAAGGTAAAGCTTGCTACCGCTTCTTCTGTTGCAGCCATGTATTCAGCTAAATGTGTATTACCCATATGTGCTTGCCACAGTTCGCGAGATTGCCAGTTCTCGTAGAACATAAAATGTGCTGGGTTTTCGTTATCTTGATGAAGGTCGTAGTTAATGCAGCCTTCTTCAGCACGCGTGATATCAATCAACTTTAATAGCTCTGCTTTAACCAGTTCAACTTTATCTTCGTTCGCAACAATATTTGCAACAATAGTCAATTTAGTCATCTTTATTTCCTTTATCTCTCTACTTGTTAACAACAATAATAACCCTAAAAAAACAATACCTTATTGATGTGGGTTGCTGTAAGCACTGGCAATACCAATCAGTGTAGACAAAGAATTGTCATTGATTATCTAATTATTTTTTAAACATTATCTAAAATAACTTGATAATCATAAACGTTATGCGCTTGGTCTTGTGTTTATTCGGGGTCGTTCGAATGAGATTATGGTAGGCGAGTTATTAAAAATTAAAAACAGGCTTTAATTTGAATTATTATCAAAAATAAATTGAATATGTATTGTTCTGTTGTTAAGACTGCTTTATAAATAGCAGCAACGTAGCATTTACTGCTGCCCCTTTTTCGAATGAAGGTCTCATCATGCTCTTAGAAGATTTACAGGTTATTTTGAAAGTTGCGGAGTTTCGCAGCATCACCGCAGCGGCAACCAATTTAGATATGCGTACCGCCACAGCCAGTGCAGCGGTAAAGCGCGTTGAGGCATCACTGGGCGCGGAGCTTTTTGTCCGTACAACCCGTCACTTGCGATTGTCCTCTGCTGGTGAGCGTTATTTACCTCAGTGTGAAGAAGCGCTAAAGATGCTTGAGCGGGCCAAAATGAATATGCATGAAGACTTGGGCATTATTGATGGTGAAATTCGTATCGCGCTATCGTCTGATTTGGGACGTAACCTTATTACTCCTTGGTTAGATGAGTTTTTATTGCAGTACCCGAATGTCTCACTGCGTTCAAGTATTAGCGATAGCAATATTGATTTCTACCGTGATTCTGTCGACATGGCTCTGCGCTATGGCTCACCAACCGATGCCAATATGTATGGCTTTAAAATCTGTGATGTACCGAGAGTGCTGTGTGCAAGCCCTAGCTATTTAGCGGAAAATCAAGCACCCACTCAGCCGAACGATCTACTTGAGCACAATGCGTTGTTTTATCAATTGCATGATGTGTTGCAAAATGAGTGGTTATTCAGTCATGAGGATACGACTCATAAGGTAAAACTGAAAGGCAATAGAGCTTCGAATGATGGCGATCTGGTGAGGCGTTGGTGTGTTGCTGGTAAAGGGGTGGCAATCAAATCGTGCCTTGATATGTCTGATGACCTTTTAGCAGGTCGAGTGGTGAGTATTATGAAAGAGTACAAACCAACGCCGACTGAACTCTGGTTGGTTTGCCCGAGCCGTCAGTCCATCACACCAACGGTTCGGCTGTTAAGAGATTTCTTTAGAGAGAAAACTAACGTGATACTTGAGCAATTAGCAGAAAAAGGAGTGCTATAGATACTGCCGATGACTTATAGCGTGGTGACTCCAGAGTACAACATTTTTATAGCCGTAATGAATAATACGCTATAGCTGATTTTGTAAATCAGCTCTTGAGTGATGATGTTAACCAACCAAACACCGGTTCTCACCCCCAGAAATGCAATAGGTACAAGTACGAGTGAGGTCATCAAGTTTTGTGTATCAAGCTGTCCCATATAACTGTATGGGACTATCTTAACAAAATTAAGCCCAGCGAAAAACACAACGCTGGTGCCGATAAGTTGCTCTTTAGGCAGTTTCTTGGGTAGCAAATACATGCTTGCTGGCGGCCCCCCAGCATGAGCTATCGTACTCGAAAAACCTGATAATAGGTTTAATGCATAGCCTTTGATTCGGTTAGGTGAACCTGATTGCTTCAACAATAACTTTTGCCCCAGAAAAGTCAGCGCCAATCCACCAATCATTAGTTCAACAATGTGTGTCGGAAGACTGCCCATGAAGTAAGAAGCGGCCATAACCCCTAATACCGCAAAAGGCATCATGACTTTGAGTTCGGCATAATTGCAATTTTTACGATGATAAAACAGCGCCATTAGATCCATTCCACATAAAAGTGGCAATAAAATAGCAGCAGCTTGGACAGGCGAAACACTCATTGCCATTAGTGGCACCGAGAGCATACCCAAAATTCCTCCAACACCGCCTTTTCCCATCCCATAAAAGAACACAGCAGGTATCGCAGCTAGACGGCATAACGGGTAATTATGGCAACTTCCATGGCATCAATGTATTGACGGAACTTAATGGACAATTACCACAAGATAAAGAGACATTTTTGCGTACCATTGATCATTTCATGATGATGAAAGAAAACGAGCAAAATAACTTTATTTTAGGCCGTCGCACCCACCACTATGCAACACTGAATGACATGAACAATACGCTTATGTATGACACGGTGCAGCAACAGCTAAAGCGCATAGAGCAGCAAAAACTTGGTGACCTTGAAGATATTTTTTATAGCCTTCGCCAACGCATGATTTAGACCCAAGGAGTCCGAGATGAAGAATTTAAACGACTGGTACATACAAAATGAGAACCCAAGCCATTGGTCATTTGAAAATGGGCAGTTGTCGATGCAAGTGCAAGAGGGCAATATTTTTGGCGCGGGTTCAAGTGACGTGGATAACATATTCATCCACCCCGTATCTCAGCCCAATTATAGCGCAGAAGTCACCATCACCTTAGAGCCAACCTTGCCATTTGAACAAGCTGGCTTAGGCATTTACTGGGACAACAACAACTACATCAAAATTAGCAAAGAAATGTTCATGGGCGAGCTTTCGATTGTGTTTGTTATAGAGCAAAATGGTCGGCCTGAGATCAAACAGCGCTGCTCATTTGAAGGCGCGACAGCCTCAGTTAGATTAGAAAACAATGAGGGTACTATCACAGCCTACTTGGGAGGCAATCAAAAGCAGTCTTGGCATGTCATTGGATCTGCGAAGACATTAAATGGACTAGCAAAAGGAGTGATGCTTTATACCTTCAGTGGAAGTTCAAACACACCGAATTTTGCTAAATTTAGTGAATTTCAACTAATGAGCTGAGTCAACCTGGTGTATAACAATTGGCTTTTGGTAATAGTTTTATTCTTGAAAAAGTCATGTTAACCGATAGCGCTTAGCGGGGTCGAAACACACATTGGGGCAAGAGTGTGTTTGCCATGATCATTCCCAGCAAGTATCTGTCATAGTCGTTTGTTGTCTCGCTGACTCACGTTTTTCGTCCCAAGTCTCAAGCACGAACATTGCTATTGTATGGGCTGAATGAACTGCTAATCGAGCATGACGAGGCTTTAATTTATACATAATACGTCCCTCACCGTGCGCGGAGCTAGCATGTGTACGGAAAGCACCAATACCATCAACAATCGATAGGATTCCCGATAGTACCTTTTTGAGATCGTCGTCCTGAACTAACTTAGGGTCAAAACCTAAGTCGCCACGCACAACCTTCCAAACATTTTGTAAGTCTTGCTTCTGGGGTTTGTCTAATTGTTCGTCCGCAATGTATACCTTAAATATTGATTCCAAAATGTTACATGCTGCTGATACTGATTCTCTAGGTTCAGAGTTTACGTTTGCTAGTGCCCTTGTAAATTCGGCTTCAATCGAGGGAATGTCTCTACCTTTAATTAAATCTGATAACGAGCGACTCGGAGCAGAACTACCATCAGATACAAGACCGCCAGCGATGTAAGTCAGATTGCACTGTGAAAGAATTGATTCGAGCTTTCCTTTGAATTCTTTTTGTGATTGGTAACGTTAGTTCCCCACAATAAAACATCTTCCTCTTCTTGCTCTGGCAACTCCATGAACGTCTCAATTAGCTTACCAAGAACCTTTAGCGGGTCATCTGACTCTTTATTAATGAGCCTTAGCCACGCTTGCACTTTGACAGGTTTTGAACCTTCAGGTGGTTCTCCTGGTGCATCAGCATACAGAAAAAGATTATCTAGACTTGCATGGGTTTCAAGCGCAGCTAAATTGTTTGATAAAACCGCTATTACTGGTGCGGGAATGCTTCTTTTCATATAGCCTCTTAAATCCTTATTATTACCAGCAAACGGCGCGTGAAGTGCTGGGCAGCGCCAACTACCGTGGTTAAGTTATTGTACCGTTAGTACTTAAATGGTAAGGCACCCAGATTAACAGACATTACACAGACAAGAAAAAGTAGGTCAAACCACCACACTGTGATTTGTGAAGTTGAACGTTACTGGCAAGCAATGGGGCATTTCTGAGTTACATCGTCCCGCCAGCAAGGTTCTGGACAATTCCGTTTTAGCGAAATTGCTAATTCAGCAACACATGGATCATTAAAAGTATGGCAACGTCACTTAACTAACCCACTCAATCTTTATTAATGGAGCAGGCCAGTTCATCTTATGCGGGATGCACATTAGTTCAAATCAGTTAGCTCAAACTCACTAAATTCAGCAAAGTTGGGCACAGTGATTCTGCCGCTAAAGGTGTAAAGCATAACGCCTTGCTCGTGCCCTGATAGTGCGGCAGTGCTTATAATTGACTGCCATGTGTCGTTATCTTGCGTTCGATAATAAGCGCGAACTTTAGTGTCGCTTCTTTCAAGCTTTACCGATACTGTCGACTCACCGAATAATAAGCGATGTTTAATATCAGGCTGACCATTTTGTTCTACAACAAACACCAGCGATCGCGCACCCATAAACATCTCTTTACTGATTTTTATATAGTTATCATTGTCCCAGTAAATCCCTAGTCCAGCCTGCTCGAAACTGAGGTTCGGATCTAGATTAATCGTCACCTCCGCGCTGTATTCTGGCTTGTCTACCGGATAAATAAAGATGTTTTTTACATCATTAGCGCCAGCACCAAAGATATTGCCCTCTTGAACTTGCATTGTAAGCACTTCATTTTTAAACGACCAGTGCTCTGGGTTTTCATTTTGAATCGTCCAATTATCTAGATTGTTTATCATTGCGCTGTTCCTTACTATTAGATCATACGTTGGCGGAGTTGATAGAAAATATCGTCAAGATTGCCAAGATTTTGCAGCTTAATTCGGTCTAGTTCTTTTTGTACGCTGTCATACATAAGCTGATTTCGCATATCACTCAGTGTGGCGTAATAGTGCATGCGGCGACCTAAAACAAAGTTATTCTGGTCGTTTTCACTCATCATCATAAAGTGCTCAATGGTGCGCAAAAATGTCTCTTTATCTTGTGGTAATTGTCCATTAAGTTCCGTCAATACATTGATGCCATGGAAGTTGCCATAATTACCCGTTATGCCGTCTAGCTTGCTGATAAGCTGATATTGTTCTTCAAGCATCTCTCGCTCTGTTAGTGGTGTAAATTGGCCGTTTTGTACTAACTCATCCAATTCAGTTCCCGATTTAACCGCCAGCGAGAGTATGCGAATTTCGTCTGGGTTGATTTGATTCAGTAGCTCGGCCGTTGCTGCGATATGTTGCTCTGACAGTTCTTTTCCACCTAAGCCAAGGATAATGAAGGTCATCATTTTCATACCCGCTTGCTTGGCATATTCGGCTGACTTCAAGATTGATTTCGGGGTGATCCCCTTTTTCATCAGTTTTAGAACCTCGATAGATCCCGACTCCATACCGCAGTAAAGCATGTTTAGCCCAGCATCGCAGATTGCTTTCATCTCCGCTGGCGATTTTTTAGTCATGGTCTGCGCCCGGCCATAAGAGCTGATCTGTTTAAGCTCCGGAAAAGCCTCTTTCAGTGTATTGAGCACGTCAAGTAAGTCTTGGGTTTCCATGGCGAATGAGTCGCCATCTTGCAAAAAACAGCTATCAAAGGTTCTGTTTTTATAAAACGCCCTCGCCGCCCAGATATCACGCTTAATATCTTCAACCGGACGAATAGAGAACTCCATGCCTTCAAAAAGGGTGCAGAACTTACATTTATTCCACGGGCACCCTTGTGTGGTTCTGATAAGCAAACTGTCTGCTTCTGATGGTGGGCGTATTGGGCCCTGTTGAAAATGTATCTGTGACATGGCTATTTATCCAATGAATTGAAATTGATTTGGCCATCCTACGGCAAATTTTACACGGTAAAAACGCGGTATTATTTGAATTATTATCAAAAACAAATAGATAAACACCGTGCACATCACCACACAACGCGATCTAATTCCCTCTTTATGGTCAGACTTAAAAATCAATTCTCAAACTAAATTTGATAATAAATCAATTTCTAAACTGTTTTTACTTTGCAATAATCACCGTAATATACACCCAAACCAACAACGCAGCACACCATCAGCTGCTTCAACTCCATACAAAGGAACACACTATGACTAAGCTAACTATCGTTGCAAACATCGTGGCCAATGAAGACAAAATCGAACTGGTAAAAGCAGAGCTGTTGAAATTAATCGACGTCACTCGCGCTGAAGACGGTTGCATCAACTATGACCTCCACCAAGACAACGACAACCCAG
>NZ_JBFRKI010000042.1:0-1058 GCF_041469245.1 Vibrio sp. 10N.286.51.B11
GATTGATGAATTATTGTGAAATTTAGCCATGGATAGCCTTAATAACACTGACTTCAAAAAGCTTGCGAGCCAGCAAAAAACCATTCAGATGAAGATGCGTTTACTTGCGCTCGCACACTTTAAAGACGGCCTCTCTCGTACACAAATTGCAAAATCTCTCAAAGTCAGTCGAACCAGTGTCAATAAATGGGTTCGGATTTTTTTTGAAGAAGGCCTAGAAGGACTTCAAGAAAAACCTCGGACTGGTAGGCCTGCATACCTCACCGATGAGCAGCGGGCTCAACTCAGTGCCTTCATAAAAAAAGAAGCTGAATCACCTTCTGGTGGCCGCCTTGTTGGAAGCGATATACATGACTACATCGTTAAACACTTTGACAAGCACTACCACCCTAATTCCATCTATTATCTCCTCGACCACATGGGTTTTTCTTGGATAACTTCTCGTTCCAAACACCCTAAACAATCACAGCAAATACAAGACGATTTTAAAAAAATTCCAAATCGAAACGATCCTTAAGATCCCCGGCCATATTGGGCTAGAGAGTGTTGATGTCTGGTTTCAAGACGAAGCTAGGTTTGGTCAGCAGAACACAACAACACGTCTTTGGGCTACTCGTGGAACGAGACCTCGCGTAGTAAAACAGCAGCAATTTGAATACGCTTATTTGTTTGGCTCAGTGTGCCCATCGAGAGGGATTGGTGAGGCAATGGTCGTCCCTTGGGTTAACAAAGACATCATGATAAACCATCTAGAGCAGATATCTAAAGTCACAGAAAAAGACCGTCATTCAGTGGTAATAATGGATGGCGCAGGATGGCATACCGATGATATTGCTAACCCATTTGATAATGTCAGTATTATCAAATTGCCGCCATACTCACCAGAGCTTAACCCTATAGAGCAAGTGTGGAGTTGGTTAAGGCAACACTATCTAGCAAACCAAAACTTCATTGATTATAACGATATTGTTTCGAAGGTCTGTAGCGCTTGGAATGGATTTCTTGAGTGCAAAGATCGCGTCACAAAAATGTGTACAAGAGATTGGATTGACCTGATC
>NZ_JBFRKI010000043.1:0-107939 GCF_041469245.1 Vibrio sp. 10N.286.51.B11
TGACAGTAGCGGCGTCGTTGGTGCCATTAATTGTCACTTTGATCGTTGACGCTGTGCCATCAACCGACGATACCGTGAAGGTCTCTTCGACTTTATCGCCGACGTTTAATTGATTAAACGCGCTGCTCGCGGTGAATGTCCATTGGCCATTAGCACCAATGGTGAGGTTGCCGTTGGTGCCAGTAATCGAATCCGGTGTGAATGCGTTATCTGGATTATCGACATCGTTGCTGGTTAATGTTCCTGAAGTCGTTACTGCTTTGTCGGTTTCATCGATAGCAACGGTCGCACTGCTGACAGTAGCTTTGTCATTAGTGCCATTTACAGTAATAGTCACTTGATGCGGTGTACCGTCAGCAGAATGAACGGTGATGGTGTCGGTAGCGGTTGCTCCTTTGCCCAATGCTTGAACGTTAGGATTTGTATTATCAAGATCGTACGTCCAAGAGCCAGTATCAGTCAGATGAAGCGTACCAAACGAGCCTGCAATATCGGTACTTCCTGTGGATGAAGTAGCGAAGTGCGCTTCACCGGTATCCACATCCGTTACCGCAAGTGTGCCCGAGGCCTGAAGTTGGGACTCTTCGGTTACCACGCCGGCACTGGTTCCGCTTATCACGGCTTTATCATTGGTGCCGTTAACGGTAATTGCAATTTGATGAGGAGTGCCGTCGGCGGAGTGGATGGTTATGATGTCTGTTGTCGCAGAGCCTTGACCAAGAGCCTGTACTTTTGGGTTTTTATTATCTAGGTCGTAGCTCCAATCGCCATTGTCTTTAAGGTGTAAAGTACCCAGTGTCCCCTTGAGGTCGGAATTAGAAAAATGCGCCTCTTTTGAGTCGATATCGGTGATGTTGAGTTGGCCCGAAACCGTTAGGTTTTTATCTTCAGTAACTTGGCTTGAGCCATTACTTTTCCCGATAGCCAAAAACGAACTTGGTGAATTTGCTGTACTACTCGTGATTACCGCATGGTCGTTGGTGCCATTAATCGTAACCATAACTTGATGCGCTGTGCCATCAGCTGAGTGAACAGTGACGATGTCTGTCGCAGTTGAACCTTGGCCAAGTCTTTGAACTACTGGGTTATTGTTGTCTAAACTGTATGTCCACGCACCGTCTTTGGTGATGCTTAGCGTACCGAAATTACTAGTCACTTGTGAGGCTTGAAAGTGGTCCTCTCCAAGATCAGAGTCCGTTACCGAAAGCTGCCCTTGAACTTGTGTCGTTAAATCTTCAGTTAACGTGCCAGCATCCACACCCGTAATTACGGCATTGTCGTCGTTTCCGCCAATCGTCATATCGATCGTTTGCGGTGTGCCATCTTTGGTGTGAATTGTGAAACTTTCATGCAGTGAAGTGGCTGCGGTTAAAGCTTGAACATTAGAGAGCGAGTTATCAACCTGATACTGCCAATGTCCATCAGCATCGATAGTTAATGAACCATATTTACCTGAGATAACTTCCGGCGTAACCGAACTTTCATTTTGGTCAGGGTCTATGACATCGATTTTGCCGTTCGCATGTAACAAGCCTTGTGAATCAATATTGTGATCTTCTGTTACGACACCTGTTAAGTCTCCAGAAATATTTGGCGTGTCTTGCTTACCTGTTACCGGTATCTGAACAATGATGCTCGAGCCATTAGATAGATGTAACGCAAAATGATCAGTACCTGGTTGGTGCTGGTTTAACAGGATGTATTGAGGAGAATTTGGATTCAATACGAATGTGTATTGACCATTTGCATCAACATGAAGCTCTCCGTACGTACCTTTTATGACTTCTGGCATAAAGGTGACGGGTAAAGCGGGCGTCGTAGGCGCATTCGAATGAGTCGGCTGACCGTTACTCCCTGAGGAGATAGTCGGCATCGATACCGAAGGAATGTAATGGACTTGCGGGTGAGAAAGCGTCGACAAATGATGAGAAGGAACCAAGTGAGAGCTCGAACCATGGGCGGCATGACTTGCACTTAAGGTGGAGTTTACGTCGCTGTCACTCGTCTGAGCTTCTTGGAGAGCAACCGCTGATGAGTCCGCCTTGCTATGGTCATCGGTGACATCTTTTTCGGTCACGTTATTTGCGGTTACTTGATCTGCAGCGTCGCTGGAATTGTCTATACTTTCCGCAGCAGCGTGTTTAGCCAATGATGGCAAAATCATCATGAGTGACTGAAAAAGTGGGATATTCACTTTTAGATGTGAATGCAGTCTGCGCTTCTTTTTTTGTGTTGGTTTCTTTTGTTCTAGCTTGTTACTTTTCTTATTTTTGATTTCTGTATTTTTCTTGTTTGCTTCGACGTTTTTTTTGTTAGCCATTTTTATCATCCGTGAATCGTGGTTGCACTATCTTAAGTAAAATACACAGATAGAGGTTTCGCTAGCTAATTGGATAATTTTTAAAGAAAAAACTGCAAAGTCGAAGAATTATCTCATTTTGATGAAAGAGAGGATGAATACTTTTTCAAAGGTCAGGCAAATATCGGCACAATGGCATTGACCTTACCCTAAGGGTAACGTTTATAGTTGCGGTGTAAATTCAAAGGTAAGCTATGACAAACACATTCCGAAAAACTTGGATTATTGTTTTCAGCATCATTGCGATGTTGATGTCTAGCTATGCCTCAAGCTCCTCAGCCTTGATGACTGAAGTAATGATGATGGAAATGGGGTCGAGCAAGTCGGCTTGTTACCACAGCGATACTTCGGTTAATGATTCAATGGCGGGGTGTCATGTGATGAGTGAAGAAGTACACCCTGAAGACTCTAACATGAGTGCTCATGCTTTGATGGCTCAATTCGATATGTCTTCAATGAGCGAAGACGGCAGTCCGATGATGGGTAACCATTGTTCGAGTGCCGATTGCTGTGCCTCAATGTGTTCTGCAAGTCCCTATCCAATTCAGGCTGTTCAAGCCGTTGATCAACTTTCCTTTTCATTAGCTCGTTTTCAATCGGTCACTATTGGCCAGAAAGTCGCACGCGCTCAATCTTTGCTACGCCCACCTTCCGCATAAATCTATATCTAAAAATACAGCTCTATCAGTTAGATAAACCTGATAAGCCATTCTTTTTTATGCGCTAATTAGCGCTAGATATGGACATTCATTGTGAATATGAAACCAACAACCTCTGTGTTTGTCATGAACACGAGCTTAGTGGTTGCTGCTGCCTTGCCTATGGCCTTGTTTTCAAGTGCTACGCTCGCGGCTACCACGGCGTCAGCTTCAAATGCTCAACACATTTCAGCACATGACCAAGCAAGCTCGACGCAGCAACTCAATACACTGATTGAGATTGCTTTAAGCGAAGATGGAAATCGCAAACAGTACTTTGCTCTGTCTCAAGCGATGCGAGAAACGGGCATTGCCAGCTCGACCTTAATGGACCCGAAATTGAAAGTTGGATTTGGTGGTTTGCCTGTCGATAGCTTTCAATTCGACGAAGACCCGATGACTAATATATCGGTAGGGTTGATGCAGCAGTTTGAGCGTGGCGATACGCTTAACCTCCAACAGAAAAAGGCAGGCCAACAGGCAGATGCTTTAGCTTTGCAGGTGCAAGCAAGAGAATTGACGGTTGCGAATAGCATGACGCAGCTTTGGCTTGAGTTAGGTTATCAGCAAAAGGCTGAGTCGGTGATTCGTCAAAATCGTCGTTTGTTGGTTGAGCTTGAAAACTATGTACAAACCAACTACTCGATTGGTAAAAGTGAAGCGCAAGATCTGCTTAATGCTCAGCTTCAAGTGAGCAAGCTTGATGAAAAGCTACAAGCTAATCAGCAAATTCAGCGTCGTTTAATCTCTCAGCTTTCTGAATGGTTGGGTTCTGATTGGCTAGGATCTCAGGCTCTTGATTCTCTGGGCACACTGAATGCAACTAACCAAATCGATTGGTCGTTGTTGGAAAGCAAATTAGCGACCAATATCGATTCAACCAAGCACTACCAGCTACTGACTGACCATCCTTTGATTAAGATCTCCGATGTCAGTATTTCCTCCAATCAAACTCAGGTTGAGTTAGCCGAGCAAGCTTATACCCCGCAGTTTGGGGTGGAAGTGATGTATGCACACCGTCAAGCCAATAACATGGCAGGTGAACCAGCTTCTGATCTGGTGAGTGCTTATCTGACAGTCGACATCCCGCTGTTTACGGGGAATCGACAAGATAAAAACTTATCGGCTGCTCAGTATCAAGTTGGTGCGGCTAAATCTCAAAAAGACACCTTACTTTCCCAAATGAACGCGCAAGTGAACGCATTGCTGGTGGACAGATCAAATCTGATCCAGCGATTAGATCGCTATCAAACGTCCTTGCTTCCTCAAACTGCAGCTCGAATCAGCGCGGTTGAAAGGGGCTATCAAAACAATACCGCTCAGTTCAACGATGTCATTTTAGCAACGACAGACGAGCTGGCGCTTAAGTTAGAGCAACAACGTTTGATCACCGACCTCAACATCGTTAACAGCAAACTGGCGGCGTTAGTCAGTGGCTTTGAATACCAAGTAAACCAACCACAACTCAGCTCAAGCGCAACTAAACACACAGCCAATCAATAAGGGAATAGACAATGAGTACAGTAAAAGTAGCAACAATCGCTTTATTGGTCGGTGGTGCATTGGGTTTTGGTGTGAACCATTTTCTAATTAATCCAACACATAACATGTCAGCAATGGCAACGAGTACAGGCGCAGATGTAAGTAAACAGGCCAGCGATGAGCCTTTGTATTGGGTAGCTCCGATGGACCCAAATTATCAGCGTGATAAGCCGGGCAAGTCGCCAATGGGGATGGATCTTATCCCTGTGTATGCAGACGATGTGAACGGCGGAGCTAAAGATAAGCCCGGAACCGTGTTTATTGATTCTTCCGTGGAAAATAACCTTGGCGTGAAAACCGCACAAGTCACACGAGAAGCGCTATCACCGCGCATTGAAACCGTGGGTTATGTGGCGTTCGATGAAAGTACATTGTGGCAAACCAACGTAAGAGCAGCTGGTTGGGTTGAGAAGCTCTACATCAACGCAGTGGGTGAGAAGGTAAACAAAGGTGATGTACTTTTCACACTCTATTCTCCAGAGCTTGTTAAAGCACAAGAAGAGTTGATCAGTGCTTATAAAACGGGTCGTAAAGGTTTGATCAAGGGCTCGACTGAACGCTTGGTCACCCTAGGTGTAGATAAAGCGCAGATACGATCCATCGCTCGTAAAGGGAAAGCCTCGCAAACCATCGAAATCAAAGCGCCAGCCGATGGTGTCATCGCTAGCCTGAATATTCGAGAAGGTGGTTATCTTTCACCTGCACAAGCGGTGATCAGTGCTGGCCCATTAGGCGAGGTATGGGTTGATGCTGAGGTGTTTGAGCGCCAAGCACACTGGATCTCATCAGGCAGCAATGCCGAAATGACACTGGATGCGATTCCCGGTAAGGAGTGGCAGGGCAACGTCGATTATGTCTACCCAATTCTGGACCCGAAAACTCGAACCTTGCGCGTTCGTTTGAAGTTCTCCAATCCCCATGGCGAGCTTAAGCCAAATATGTTTGCAAATATTGCGCTGAAACCCATTAGTGATGAAGCGGTTCTTACTATCCCAAGATCTTCGGTGATTCACTCCGGTGGTATGACTCGAGTGGTGATGTCAGAAGGTTCTGGCAAGTATCGCTCTGCTCGTATTGAGGTTGGTCGTGAAGCTGGCGAAAAAATAGAGGTGCTTCAAGGGCTAGAGCAAGGTGAGAGTATTGTCACTTCTGCACACTTCATGTTGGATTCTGAATCGAGCCAATCAGCTGATCTGTCACGCATCAATGGTGTTGAGGAAGAAGCGGAAACCGTATGGGCAAACGGTGAAATTTCCGATGTTATGCAAGGCAGCCGTATGGTGACGATTAACCATCAGCCTGTTCCAGAATGGGATTGGCCGGGCATGGTGATGAATTTCACCTTTGTGGAAGGCTTGGACATGAGTGACGTGCAACGTGGTAAGGCAATTGACTTTGAGATGAGAAAGACAGAGTCAGGGCAGTACGAGGTTGTGGATTACAAGGTGAACAAACACAAGATCGCTGGCGAAGTTTGGGTAACGGGTGACATCACTATGTTGATGGCAGATTTTGGCATGATCACCGTAAAACATCAGCCAGTCCCTGAGTGGAATTGGAAAGCGGGTGAAATGAATTTCCAAGCCAGTGATGACCTTGATTTATCTGAGTTTTCCGAGGGTCAAACCATTCGGTTTCTAGTGGCGAAGCAAGGTTCTGATTATGTGCTCAAATCTCTCGAACCGACGAATAGCACGGGTGAGGGCGAACTATGATCAATGCAATTATTCGCTGGTCTATTAGCAACCGTTTCTTAGTGCTGGTTGCCACTGTCGCCATCGTATTTGGCGGTTTATACAGCGTTAAAAATACACCTGTCGATGCCATTCCTGATTTGTCAGATGTTCAGGTAATCATCAAAACCAGTTATCCGGGTCAAGCCCCACAGGTGGTCGAGGATCAGGTGACTTATCCATTAACCACCGCCATGTTAGCTGTACCGGGTGCTGAAACGGTTCGTGGCTACTCGTTCTTTGGTGATTCCTATGTCTATATCATCTTCAATGACGATACTGATATGTACTGGGCACGTTCACGAGTGTTGGAGTACTTAAGCCAAG
Source organism: Vibrio sp. 10N.286.51.B11 (assembly GCF_041469245.1). Taxonomy (NCBI): domain Bacteria; kingdom Pseudomonadati; phylum Pseudomonadota; class Gammaproteobacteria; order Vibrionales; family Vibrionaceae; genus Vibrio; species Vibrio sp. 10N.286.51.B11. Next base: position 6,660 of record NZ_JBFRKI010000043.1, read on the forward strand.
TTGCACCTAACTTGCCATCGAGTGCCAAGCCAACACTAGGGCCAGATGCAACCGGTGTGGGCTGGGTTTACAGCTACGTGTTGCAAGATAAAACTGGTCAGCATGACTTAGCGGAACTTCGCAGTTTGCAAGATTGGTTCTTGAAGTATGAATTGCAAACCGTAGAAGGCGTGTCTGAAGTTGCGACCGTTGGCGGCATGGTGAAGCAGTACCAAGTACAGATTGATCCTGCCAAGTTACGTGCATATGACCTGACGCTTCAGCAAGTCAACAAGGCAATCCAAGATGGTAATCAAGAAACAGGAGCGTCTGTTGTTGAGATTGCCGAAGCCGAACACATGGTTCGTACGACCGGTTACCTGACAAGCATTGAAGACATTCAATCTTTGCCGCTAAAAGTGACTGACAAAGGTACTCCTTTGTTATTGGGCGACATTGCCGATATTAACCTTGGCCCACAAATGCGTCGTGGTATCTCGGAACTCAATGGTGAGGGCGAGGCGGTTGGCGGCGTTATCGTGATGCGCTTTGGTGAAAATGCCAGTGAAGTGATCGACTCGGTGAAATCCAAGCTCGCTGAACTGCAAGCTGGCTTACCTGATGGTGTCGAGATTGTCGCGACTTATGACCGCTCTACTTTGATAGATTCAGCCGTTGAAAACCTTTGGAAGAAGCTGGCTGAAGAATTCATCGTGGTCGCCGTGGTGTGTGCGCTGTTCTTGTTCCATATCCGCTCATCACTGGTTATCGCACTAAGCCTGCCTGTTGGTATCTTGGGTGCATTCATTGTGATGCATTGGCAGGGTATTAACGCCAATATCATGTCTCTTGGCGGTATAGCGATTGCGATTGGCGCCATGGTGGATGGTGCCATCGTGATGATCGAGAACGTTCATAAACACATTGAACGGACTCCGCTCACTGACAAAAACCGTTGGCAGGTGATTGGTAAGGCAGCAGAAGAAGTTGGCGCACCGCTGTTCTTCTCTTTGATAATCATTACCTTGAGTTTTGTGCCTGTGTTCGCGCTAGAAGGGCAAGAGGGAAAGATGTTCTCGCCACTTGCATTTACCAAGACGTATGCGATGGCCGCAGCGGCGGGTTTGGCTATCACGCTTGTGCCTGTGTTAATGGGTTATTTCATTCGCGGCAACGTGCTACCTGAACATAAAAACCCAGTAAACCGTAGCCTAGTGGCGATGTACAAACCGCTTCTGAACCTCAGCCTAAAATATCCAAAGGTGATGATTGTTATCGCACTTGGCTTAATGGCATCTGCTTATTACCCAACCAGTAAGCTTGGCAGCGAGTTCATCCCTCCTTTGGACGAAGGGGATTTGATGTACATGCCAACCACGTATCCGGGCATCTCAATAGGTAAGGCTCGTGAGTTGTTGCAACAAACCAATAAGCTTATTAAAACCATTCCAGAAGTCGAAACCACGTGGGGCAAAATTGGTCGAGCAGAGACAGCAACCGATCCTGCGCCACTGACCATGATTGAAACCGTGATTCAGCTTAAACCACGAGATCAGTGGCGTGACGGTGTCACCACTGAGTCTCTGCGTAAAGAGTTTGATGATCTGATTCAATTCCCCGGTTTGACCAACGCTTGGGTCATGCCAATCAAAACGCGTATCGACATGTTGGCGACCGGTATTAAAACGCCAATTGGTATCAAAATCGCAGGCCCAGATCTGAGCGTGATTGAGGATATTGGCTTTCAACTTGAACCCATCCTCAATAGCGTGAGTGGTACGGCTTCTGTCTACGCTGAGCGTGTTGCGGGTGGTCGTTATGTGACGATAGACATCAAACGTCGTTCTGCTGCGCGATATGGCTTGAGCATTAAAGAAGTGCAACAGGTTATTTCGACTGCGGTTGGTGGCATGAACGTGGGCGAAACCGTTGAGGGGCTAGAGCGTTACCCAATCAATGTCCGTTACCCACAAAGCTATCGTGATTCTGTCGTTAAGTTGCAGAACCTGCCGTTAGTGACACCAAATGGAGCGCGAATTGCTTTGTCTGATGTTGCAGATATTCGCTATGAAGATGGACCACCAATGATTAAGACGGAGAACGCGCGTCCTAATGGTTGGGTGTTCGTTGACATCGAAGGTCGCGACCTTGGTTCTTATGTGGCAGAGGCACAAAAAGTCGTTACAGATCAAATTGTTTTGCCTGCGGGTTACTCACTGGCTTGGTCTGGTCAATACGAGTACATGGAACGCGCCAAAGATCGCTTAAGTGTGGTCGTGCCTATCACCATTGCCATCATTATGTTGCTGCTGTATTTGAGCTTCCGCCGTGTCGGTGAAGTGATGATGATCATGCTGACATTGCCACTCGCGATGGTGGGTGGTTTATGGCTGATGCATGTCCTCAATTATAACTTCTCCATTGCGGTGGGTGTGGGCTTTATCGCGCTTGCCGGGGTAGCTGTCGAGATAGGTGTGATCATGTTGGTCTACCTCAACCAGGCGTGGCATTACAAAAAACTCGATGCCGAACAGAACCAACAAAAACTTCAACTTACTGATTTAACCGATGCCATTCGTGAGGGGGCAGGGCTTCGAGTTCGCCCAGTGATGATGACGGTGCTTACGGTGATCATTGGCCTCATTCCAATTATGTACGGCGAAGGTACGGGCTCAGAAGTGATGCAGCGAATTGCTGCGCCAATGATAGGCGGAATGGCGTCTGCATTGTTGCTTACCCTACTGGTGTTGCCTGCAATCTTTAAGCTCTGGAAACAGCGTGAGATTACGCATAGCCAAAACGAGACAAACAAATAACGTATTGACTATTAGCCCTTACTTACCAAAAACAGAGAGGTAAGGGCGCATTACATGAACATGTGAAACCAACAAAACAAACAGAATATATTTAAGGAACGACCATGAAAAAGACACTAATTACTATCGCTTTAACAATCACCGCTTCAACAGCATTTGCTGCAATGGATCATTCAGCTGGTGGCCATTCAAATATGGAACACTCGATGATGAAGAGCGGAGAAATGGACCACTCGAAGATGAGTCACAGCATGATGAAAGGTGGAAAGATGGATCATTCAATGATGATGAACATGGACGGTATGTCTGAAGTAGGCATGCCTGCGACGGGTGCAAAACCGGATAAAGTGGTTCATGTTTTACTAAGTGACGATATGAAAATTACCTTTAAGAACAAGGTCGAAATTGAGCCGAACGATGTGGTGCAGTTCGTTGTGATGAACACAGGCAAGATCGATCACGAATTCTCAATTGGTTCTGCCGCAGAGCAACTAGAGCATCGTGAAATGATGAAAAACATGGGTAATCACGCACATGATTCGGGCAGCACAGTTACAGTTAAGCCGGGCAAAGCGAAGCAATTGCTGTGGCATTTCCATGGTGATAATAACGTAGAGCTCGCGTGTAATATTCCTGGTCACGCTGAAGCAGGTATGGTGAAGTCGTTAACGCTATAAGATGATACACAAGCCATATCTAGTTCAAAGGGATGAATGCTAGGTATGGCTACCTTGTTTTAGTGCTAGTTAGGTATTAGCTTTAAAAGACTATAGGAATAGGAGTTTAAGGATGAATAAGACAGTTCTAGTACTTGCAGTAACGGGTGCTTTAATAACGTGGTCGACCCACAGCGTTGCTGCTAAACCTGAGTGGGCTGGTAAAGGTAAGCCCGATTTAGAAGAAGTGAAAACGCTCGCTGAGGCTAAAAAAGTTGAAGGCGAAATTGATGATCGTGAGAAGCAGCTTGATTCAATGATCGAAGAGAAAAATAAGAAAGCGAAAAAAAGTAAGAACAAAAAAGATAAGCAGAAACTAGATAAAGAACTCGACGATTTGGAAGACGAGAAAGAAGCCCTCGAAGAGAGTAAAGAGAAGCTCAAAGATAAGAAAGAAAAGCTTGAAGATGATATAGATAATGACGAAGAAAAGTCGGGATTAGAAAAGCAGAAAGACAAGAAAGCGGAACAAGAGCGTAAAGAAGAAGGAAAAGGGTCAGAGAAAGGCCAACAGCAGCGTGAAGAAAACAGCAAAAAGTGGTGGAACTTCTGGGAGTAATGCGAGGGCCTTACATCACCAATTCATTTCAACCTATCAGCACAGCCTTGTGTGACCGCTAAGTCATTGGTTAAACATTATGACCAGTTAAAGATAAGTCTCAACCTGTTCAGGAATACATGAACTAACTTGTATTGGCTGAGGCTTATCTGTAGTTAGAATCACTGTAGCAAGATAGAAGTTTCAAGCAGGTGGTGTGCTTCGCCGCTTAGGTGCGGTAGCTCTGCCATGATCTTTTTAAACTTGTCGTCGATTGACTCTGCTTCATTCAGCGATCGAAAAGCCAGTACAGCCTGTTCAGGCTCGCTGTTCACATAACCTTTCAATGTATCTAGCTGAATTTTATTGGCATTTTCAACTTTTGCTAACGCGACATTAATTGCTTCGATGTTAATTGTTAACTCATTGATTTTAAGCATTTTTATTATTTGTGGGTTGTTGCTAATGCGCGCACATTACCACAATGATTTTTGCAGATATTGACCAAGATTATTAAATTGGAACAATTTTGAAAATCATTAAAAGCTGAACTGCAATGTGTGATTTGGATAGGTGTCAGAAATACGAAGCAATTTAAGGAGTTAATAGCTTTGGTTGGTCACTTAGCGTTGATTCGTCAATCTAAGCTTAAATAAAATAAGTTTAGTCAGTATAGATTTAATGATTATGGACTTAGCAAACGGCGAAAATTTTTGAATAGGGTGTCGCTGGAAGAAAGTGCGTAATGAAGCTTAAGGAGAAGTTGGAGCGTGCAGCGGGAATCGAACCCGCATCATCAGCTTGGAAGGCTGAGGTAATAGCCATTATACGATGCACGCACACTGTCTTATGAGTCAGACTGAGGCGTTAAGAGACTTGGAGCGTGCAGCGGGAATCGAACCCGCATCATCAGCTTGGAAGGCTGAGGTAATAGCCATTATACGATGCACGCACATCGTCTTAACGAGTTTGATAATGCCACATCTAACTGAAAACGAAACCTTTTTCTTTCATTTTTATTCTAAGTGCTCGCATAACCACCACTCCGCTAGTTTTTCCATCATGTTCGGCGCTTTCAGAGTGAATAAAACGTGACTAAAATCTCGTTAAAAGGAGGGCGAGAAATATTAGTAGATGTCATGCTGCTTTTTGCGATAAATCCGAGTCAATTTATAAACACGCTTTAGTGGTGCTTAGTTGTCATAAATCTCATGAAAATTAAGGAATTTGGAGTGTTAACATAAACTGATTTTTAATCGTGTTTTGGCGTCCATTAATAACAATATGGATGCATAAATTTAACTTACCAACCAGTCGAAGTATTCAGGAAACTAATCCCAAATGAGTAGAGTTATACGCACCTTTAAGCGTTCGAAGAAAAAAGTAACGAGTTGAGTTGATAATTTACGCAAAAGTCTCGTCATTCCGTCTATCGTTTGGTACATTTGCCGCACATTTTGTCTCCCCTAAAATTCCCATGCCTTCTCAGTTCCGAATTAACAAAATTGTTGAAATTGGTGACACTCTTCACCGCAGTGGCTGTGCTCCTTACAAGCTAGAGAAATACACTCAATTCTATGCAAAAAAGCATGGTGTGGATGTGATGATCCAAGCAACGCCAACTGCGATTAACTATCAATTTCCAGACGATAACAACGCCGTTATTCTTAAGCGTCTAAAGCCTGCGTCAATTAACCTGAGTTTGTTGGCCAATACGATCATTCGTATTAACCAGCCAAGCAGTGAGCCTGTACCAGAACCTGTCGGTTACTCAAAATTTGTGACTGCACTTGCCAATATGGGTATTCCGCCTGCTTATTTGATGCTGGTGGGCAGTACGTTGGAAGCGGTGGGCTTTTCTGCGTTATTGGGTTTGATGGTGTGGGTATGTCAGCAAGTTCTTCATTCACGTCGTGCTATCGCGGTTGAGTTCATCTCGGCACTGCTAACCGGTATCTTCGTGGCGTTTCTGGCGAGCACAGGGTTGCCGATTCCGGTGTGGGCGTTGTGTATCGCCTCGATTGTCTTGTTTGTCCCCGGGTTATCCATAGCTAACGCATTAGAATGTTTGGCGTTTAATGACTTGGTTTCTGGTACCAGCTTGCTAGGGCAGAGCGCCTTAACCCTGATTAAGCTGTTTGTCGGGATTATCATGGGGCTCAACATCGGTGAAGCGATATGGGGACAAGCGGTCTCCATCGACTATACCAATGCGGTACCGATGTGGATGCACATATCTGGCTTGGTGCTGATCTCTGTTTCTATCGGTGTGATGTTCAATGCGCGACCTAAAGACATCTTACTTGGTTTACCAGTAGCGGTTCTCGGTATGTGGGGCCCGTTCTATCTAGGTTTTGATAGTGGTTGGGTTGTCGGTACTTGGGTTACGACGGTTCTTATTACTTTGTACGGAACTTGGATTGCTAAAAAGATGGAGCTCACGGGCTCTATTTATATCGTGCAAGGGATCATCATCTTGGTTCCGGGTAGCCGAGTATTAGTGAGTGCCAGCCAATCGGTGTTTGAACAATCGATTCTGCCTATCCCGAGTATTGGTTTGTCGGCGTTATTCATGTTCTCTGCAATCGTGGCAGGGCAAATCACCGCTTACTCGATTTACTCACCAAAAGTCGAACGTTAAGCCGTTCCGCTTTTCAAACCTTTAAACAAACACAGCTTAGCGGCTGTGTTTGTTCGTTCTAGGTACTGCTCTTTTTTAAGACAATTAGCTCTCCGTAAAACTTGTTAGATTTATGCTCGCTAAGCCTGACAAGAGCCATTAAAATGGAACAAATTCTATTTAAATGAAGTATTAACGTATGTCCTTACCTCCTTGTCCGCAATGCCAATCTGAATATGTCTACCCAGACCAAAACAACCTAATCTGCCCTGAGTGTGCCTATGAGTGGAATCCGGAAGAAGAACGTTTAGAAAGAGAAGCTGCGCGTGTTAAGGACGTGAATGGCGTTGTATTGGAAAGTGGCGATAAAGTTACCTTCATTAAAGATCTAAAAATTAAAGGCAGTTCTAGCGTACTGAAAATCGGCACTAAAGCCGTGATTCGACGCATCAACGAAGGCAAAGATCACCAGCTAGATTGCAAGTTGGATGGTGGCGGTGAAATGTTGGTTACGGCGAAGTACGTTAAGAAGCAATAGTCGATAATCGGTCAAAATTGCGAGTTGCTACTGAACTAAATAGCGTAAAACCGGCGGAGAATTAACATCATATGGACATGGTTAAAGCTGCTCTTTCGCATTCAACTGCCTTTCATCACTATGTGAACGCCTGTGTTGAAGATGGGTTAGATATTTACACGGGCATTTCTGATGGCAGTGATGCCTATTTAGAAAGACGAATTGCTTATTCAAAAGGTGGGGGTTTGCCAGAAGGGTGGACGCCTGCTTCTACTTATTTTTGTTTCGAGTCTGGACGTATTCTTGGAGTGATAAGAGTTCGTCATGGCACCAGTCCGTACATTCACGATGTCATCGGACATATCGGCTACGAGACTTTGCCACAAGCGAGAGGGCGGGGTATCGCAAGTCATATGTTGTCTTGGGTTCAACGGTACGTATTGTCCGAAAGCGCTATTATTACGTGTGAGAGGGGCAATATAGCTTCGCAAAAGGTCATTGAGAAGTGCGGTGGACAATTCCTGAGTACCTTTTATTCAGAGCAAGATAAACACGAAGTCTTACGTTACCAACTAGAACCAAAATGAACATTTAAGCGTGGCATCTTTTGGTTTGATCGGGGTTACTATGTCCCGGTTTAAACGAAAATGAAGCCATAGCCAATTATTGTTGGAGGTATTTTGAAGTATTCAACAAGACCTGCTCAGTCATCAGATTATGAATTTCTGTTCGAGCTTAAGAAGGCCGTTGAGTTTGAACCAATCAAGGCCGTATTTGGCTGGGATGAACAAATTCAACGAGATATACACGCCGAAGAGTGGGCAGAAGAACGCCCTGAAATCATTGAATATCAAGGTAAAGCGATTGGTAGTGTGTTGTTGCAAGACAAAGGCGAGCACTTCTATTTTTGCCGATTCTTTCTACTGCCTGAATATCATGGCAAAGGTATTGGCAGCCAAGTTTTAACGGATTGCTTAGCTCAAGCAGCCAAACTCAATAAGCCTGTGGAGTTGTGTTATTTACAAGGTAATCGAGTTGGGGAGTTGTATTTAAGGTTTGGCTTCGAAATCACCTCGCAAAACGATCAGTTTGTCTATATGTGGCGTGAATAGACACTCATTCAAAATGATCACACCGTGTCGGTAACTTGATAGGCACCTGACACTTATCTAACGTAAAACCTTGTAAAGCTCCCTATGCTTGATGACTAAGCGATTACACTTAGAAAAGATCGAGCGTAAGGGAGTGTGCAATGAATTATTACCCGACTTCAAAAATCGTGGGTGAACAAAGGTTTGGCTTTGGGCCAAAACTAGGTCAAACAACCTATTATTCTCCTGTAGAACAGTTGGATAAAAAGCCATTCGTTCACCAAGCTATACAAGACTTACCGAGTACTGAATCTACTCTGATTAAAGTAGGAGAGAATCGTGTACAACGAATGAAGGCCAAGGGTGACGAACAACAGATGCAAGCCACGAAGAAAGAAGCGCAGTCTTTTCTTCGAACGCAGTATCGACAACAAGCTCAAGCTCGCCACCTACAAAGTGTTGAAACTCCTTATGGTTTTCAAGAGCGCATCATTCAGTTTTGGAGCAATCACTTCGCCATCTCGGTCGATAATCGAAAACTGATGCCCTTGGCCGCCAGCATTGAAAACGATGTGGTTCGCCAGCATTGGAATGGTAACTTTGGCGAGATGCTGATGGCTTCTTCTAAACATCCTGCGATGCTTCTGTATCTCGATAATCAACTCTCGATTGGTCCCAATTCAAAAGTCGGAAAGCGCCGTAATAAGGGGCTCAATGAGAACCTCGCTCGTGAGATCTTAGAACTTCACACTCTTGGCGTTGACGGTTCTTATACTCAGCAAGATGTTATTGCTTTAGCAAAAGGCATTTCAGGCTGGGGCATTAAATTCAAATCTCCTGATGCTGGTTTTCGATACGCTAATAATCTGCATGAGCCAGGAAGTATCACACTGCTTGGAAAGTCCTATTCTCAATCCGGGGTCTCGCAAGGAGAGTCGTGTTTAAAAACCTTAGCGACCCACAAAGACACTGCTGCGCACTTGGTTGATAAGCTTTGCCAGCATTTCATTGGCGACATACCTAAAGAACTCTCAGAGCAAATGGTTGCTGAATATCTGAAAGGCGAGGGAGATTTACTGCCTATCTATCGCTTGTTATTGAACAGCGCTGAGGCGAATAAACCTAACCCTAATCGTTTTAGACCGCCGAAGGAGTGGCTGTTTGCCGTTCTTCGTAGTGCCGATATTTCTTTAAACGAGAAACAGGCATTCAATGCACTCAACAATTTAGGGCAGCCTCCTTTTAAACCGGGTTCACCTGCAGGCTGGTCGGATCAAGACAGAGACTACAATAGCCCTTCGGCGTTGACTCAACGTATGCAAGTTGCGAATAGGCTTGCGTCTGCTGCAATAAAATCGGCTAAAGCGTCAGGAGTTAAGCCGAAAGCGGTAGTGGATAAAGTGATCGCGGGTTTATATGGCGATGCTATTGATGAACACACCCAAATTGTATTGAACAAAGCCGACAGCGCTGCAATGCAACTTTCCCTGTTGTGGCTAAGTCCGCAGTTTCAATATCGTTAGGAGTGGGTATGAAAAAGTCAGATTGTTCTCAGAATAAAGCGCCACATAGTATTAACCGCCGCCAGTTCATGGGTATTGCGGCGGCTGTTGGCGTCAGTGCGATGCTGCCATTTCCAAGCTTTGCCAAAACAGGTTCAGACAATATCTTCATTTGGGTATCACTGCGTGGCGCGATGGATGGTTTAAATGTTGTAGTGCCGCATGCCGATCCGGATTACTCTAATTTGAGACCCAACATCGGATTAAAACCTGAACAGCTAGTGAAGTTGGATGATTTCTTTGGGCTTCACCCATCCCTAAAGCAATGCCATCAATGGTATGAGAGTAACGAACTCAGCTTTGTACACGCTTGTTCAACCGCTTATCGCGAGCGCTCACATTTTGATGGACAGAAGATATTGGAGAATGGCACTTCCGACCCGTTTAACACCGTAGGGTGGATTAACCGTTTACTCACGTTGAGCTCAGAAAAATACGATGGAATAGCGATTGATTCGGGCTTACCACTCATCATGCAGGGCGAATCGACCGTTGCAAGTTGGTACCCAAACCGCTTAAAAACACGTGATAAACAAACGGAACTGCTGGAAGAGTTGTTTCAAAGTGACCAAATGCTGTCTTCAAACTTTGAAAGTGTCATGAAGATAGATCAACTGGTAGGCGACCAAGGTGTCGGCAAACAGTTTAAATCATTGATGGGTAAAACAGGCGACATATTGTCGGCTGATAACGGACCAAACATCGCAGCGTTAGAACTCGGTGGGTGGGACACTCACGCCAATCAAGGCAACGTAAATGGACGGTTGAGTAATCAGCTTAAAACTTTGGATGTTGGGTTAGCGGCTCTCAAAGCTTCACTAGGTGATCGTTGGCAGAAGACAGTGATCATCGCGGCCAGTGAATTTGGTCGAACAGCAAAAGAAAACGGCACCAAAGGCACCGACCACGGCACTGGCAACGTCATGTTTGTTGCGGGTGGTGCGCTGCCATCGTTGAAAGGAGCGGGGGGTAAGGTTATTACCAATTGGCCGGGCTTGAGCCAAAGCCAGCTATATGAAGGCCGAGACCTTAGTCCAACGACTGATATGCGTTCGGTTATCAAGGGTGTGCTCAACCGACATTTATCGATAGAAGTGAAACAACTCAACGCTATCTTCCCTGATAGTGCCGATATTAGACCGATGAATCTTGTCTAGAGGTTTACCAAGACCCAGTTAGATGCGATTCAGTCGTTTGAATCGCTCTCTATTTGTGACTCGCTTGTTTACGATTTAATCGCCAACAGTGCTCCGAACGTCACTAAGCCAAATCCACATGCTTGATTAAGCCTTTTCTTTGCTCTCAATAGATGCTTTTGCAATGTATTCGAAGTAAACAGCATAGCGACAACGCCAAACCATAAACCGTGAAGAACGATCATGTAAAGCCCATAGCCGAGCGCGACATGCTGGTTTTCTGCATCAGGTGAGATGACTTGGCTGAAGATGCTCAAAAAGAACAACATGGTTTTGGGTTGAGCACGTTACACAAGAAGCCTTGGGCTAAATAGCTCCAAACACTGGTGCTTTGCATCTTCGATAGGTGCAAGCTTGTTGTCCGCACTCAAGATACCTTTAGCCCTAGATAAATAAGGTAGGTTGCACCTGCGTATCTAATCATGTCAAACAGCTGCTCATTCTGTGAGATTAAGTAACTGATCCCAAGCATTGAATAACTGATGTGAACACAAATCGCTAAACTCACACCGATTGCAGTCCAAATCCCTGCTTGTCTTCCTTGATTGACACTGTTTTTCAAAACTAAAACGAAATCAGCGCCTGGGCTGATAACAATCAATAGTCCCAATACTGCTAGGCTTAACCACTCCATAATGACTCCAACTCTTTATATTTGATGAGCCAGCATTGTATGGTTTTTTATTGCTGCCTATAATCGAAATGAATTCCACCTATCTGTGAGAAAAAATCACACATGAGACATTTGAAAGCATTTCATATTTTCCACGTAGCAGCGCATTCGAGTAGTTACAGTGAAGCGGCGGATAAACTCAATATCACACATGGCGCGGTGAGTAAGCAGAGCAAGCGTTCCAAGCCTTGGAGACTGGAGTCCATAAGCTTAATCAGCTGAATCATCAAGCGTTGGAAGTTTCATGCGAACCCACATTGACCATGCGTTGGTTAATGCCTCGACTCGGTGATTTCTATAACGAATCCGGAATTGATGTTCGATTGTCGACTGCTGGTGGACCTGTGAACTTGAATGCGACAGGGCTCGATATGGCGATTCGCCGAGATGACTTTAAATTAACCGAGCGTTACGAACAGATACCGCTAGTTGAAGAGTGGGTAGGCCCTGTGTGTTCCCCGGGTTATTGGCAGCAGGTAAAAGATAACTTAGATGATGTGAAATTACTGCACAGCAGTACACGGCCAGATGCTTGGAGTCATTGGGGTGCTATCACTATAGATAAAGTTAATGGTGGAGAGTGGTCAAAAGCTCGAGCGAACCAAACATTTGCACACTTCTACTTTTGCTTTCAGGCGGCTGTCGATGGGTTAGGCATAGCGCTTGGGTCTTATCCACTTGTCGCCGACGATCTTGAAAGAGGTAACTTGATCGCGCCGTTTGGCTTCGTACCTTCTGGTCACCAGTACATATTGCTCACGCAAGATAGCAACCATGAAGAGCCAGAAAGCCCGTTTGTTGTTTGGCTGAAGAATGAGTTATCGCAGTGTGTTCCAACTTTATAGGAACGACATCCGACCTAGAAGTGTGCTTGTCTTATGTCAGGCTCTAGTTCGTTGTTGTGGAAATCACTCAATAGGCAAAGACAGCACACCGCCATTGAGTTCGACTTGTTTTAGCCATTCGGTTGGAATGCCTCCATCTTCCTCGTAGAAACACGCCGCTAATACTGCGCCAATTACAATTGCACGCCCGCAGCTATCGCCCCCACATAAAATGTTGTCGCGGATACCTTGTTTAAAGCTCTGAGCGCCAGCAATGATGCGAATCAGCAGCGGGAACGCGGCACTCAATTCGCAATGCAACCCGAACTTTTTCGCGGCATCTGTTATTGAAAGCTCAGGCGCTGAGAGGGCTTCATCGATTTGATCGTGTATAAACTTGCTGCAGGTTTGTCGTACCATCTCTACTGATTGTAATGGTGAATTGCCTTGTATCGCGGCTTGAATCAGTAGGGTGATGGCTTGTGCCCACTCTACCGCTTTATCATTATTATTAGTGACTCGTACCGCACTCTCTACCATTGCAGGTAAGGTGTGAGAGGTGTAAATACACGCCACTAATGGAATGATCTTTGAGACTGCGGGGAGCTGTGTATCATCCGCGCCACAGGCAGTAATCGGGGCATTTGCCAATTCTAATTGATGGATGTTCAACAAGCTCATACGAGTCGCTTTATCAATATAGCCTCGCCAACTACCACCAAAATCAAACCAGAATCGGAAGTGCTTGATGTAGCTCGCTTCATCGTACTGTTGGTTGTCGACTAAACTGTCGACCATCGCCAATAGCTGAGCACCATACTGTGATTGTTCACCTGCGGTTTTTCCTTGGTGAGCAAAGTAGCCCTTGTCTTGATAATCGAACTGATTCGGTGAGCGAAATTCTGGCTCAAAACCTGCTACGTGTAAGATCCTCTCTTGGTCATATAGCCAGTGCAGCCCCATTGAAGCAGCGTCTCCAACTAATGCGCCGACAACGGCGTAAAAAGCTCTTTCTTTATGATTGTCCATGTTGAGCGATGTCCTTGAGATGAATCAACGTAGTTCGATACGTTAAGTATAGTGATTAGCCGAGCATTTTGCTGTGTTTCTAAGAAGAAATATGAAGGAATAAATCCTGACTGATCAATAACTTAAACCAATCAGGTGAAATGGGTAAGGGTGATGAATAGCTGGGCGAGTCGGTACTTCTTATTAATGACGTTACTGATGGTTAAGGTAAGCACTAGAACGTTGCTCAATCACTTTGAACAGACGCGAAAGCACAAAGCATAAAGCAAAATATACGAAGCCTACAATCAGCCAGATCTCGAAGATCAAACCTGACGAGTTTGCCATTTCAGTACCAACGAAAGTCATCTCTTGGATAGAAATCAGAGACACAATCGACGTGTCTTTAACCAAAGAGATTGCTTGGCCAGCCAATGGCGGTGTGATGGCCGTTAATACTTGCGGGCCAACCACAAATCGATACTTAGACAACGCCGATAAGCCGAGTGAATCGGCCGCTTCCCATTGCCCTTTAGGAATACTTTCTAAGCCAGCTCGAATCACTTCTGCGATGTAAGCCGAAGAGAGCAAACCAATACAGATAACACCAGACGCCAAGTTTTCCCAAAGGTTAGCAGGACCAAACAGAAAGGCTTGAACAGCGTTAATCTCGCCGTTGTGTTCACGTAAGATACTTTCTAAACCAAGTAATGGAATCAGTTGGTTAGAAACGAAGAAATAGAATATGAAGACAAAAACCAGTGGTGGAATATTTCGAACCAGTTGGATAAAAATCAGTGCAGGCGTACGAAAGAAAGCAATTTTAGAGTGCCTAGCAACGCCAAGTAATGTGCCAAAAGAGAGTGCTAAAACCATACTCCAAACACTCAAGCGCAGTGTCGCGATCAAGCCTTGGAAAAAGTAAGGAATATTGCCTTGAGAAGGCGGAATGAAAATCAGGGTAAACGCATCTTCCCAGCGCCAATGGTAGTTAATACCAACAGCGGAACGATAATAAAGCCAACCTGCGAACGCGAAAATGATCGCAAACAACACTCCATCTAATAGATTGAGGCGTTGATACCAAGGCTTCGTGTGAAGGTTGGGCTTGGGCGTTGATAATGCGCTAGTACTACTCACGTCATTCCTGTTTAAACAATGATAATTAATATGCTGTGAGAGTGGCTATGAGTTTATAGCTATCTCGGGTGTTTCTTAAAAGACAGTACCAGCAAGGTACTGCCTTGATTGGTTCTTTAGCGTCTAATTGGCAGTTGATTACTGACCTTGAGCAATCTGGTCTTGCCAATCTAGAGTAGAGAACCAGTACTCGTAACGCTCTTTCAACCAACCGTCTTCAGTACGTGCTTTGATCCATTCGTTGAAGAATTCTGTCTTGTCAGTTTCACCTAGGCGAACTGCAAATGCTTCATTACCTTTTGATAGGCGTTCTTCGAATGGAATAAATAGCGTGTCTGCGTTTTTAATCGCTTCGTGTTCTGGTTTCGGGCTAGACGCGATAACCGCGTGTGCGTTGCCGTTTAATACTTCTTGGAATGCTTGAGCATCGTCATCGAACTGTAGAACTTTCGCTTTAGGGAAGGTTTCACGAGCTACTTGCACTGTGAATGCACCACGACGCGCTGCAATTTTTACACGGCGAGAATCAAAATCAGAGATTTGTGTAAAACCTTCTGCTAGCTCTTTATTCGCTGCCAGTTGAACGCCAGAGTGCGAGTAAGGTTCAGTGAACAATACGCTTTTAGCGCGAGCTTCAGTGATAGACATACCGCCAATGATTACATCAAACTTGTTCGAAAGTAGAGAAGGAATAATGCCATCCCATGCCGTCGGTACGAATTCAACTTTCCAGCCAGAATCTTCAGCAAGACGTTTTGCTACATCGATTTCAAAGCCAACAAGATCGCCTTGTTTGTTACGCATCGCCCAAGGAACAAATGTCGACATACCAACGCGTAGAGAGCCACGTTCGTTTATTTTGTCTAGGTTAGGCGTTTCAGAAGCAAGTGCAGGCAAACTGACGGCAAGCGCAAGTAGGGCTGTAATTGCGGTTTTAAATAGCTTCATGCTGATAAATCCTTATTGTGTTCGCCAGTTAGCTCCGAGCTTATGCTCAAGCCAAGCTGCAACGGCAGAAAGTGAAAGTGTAAGTGCAAGGTAAATGATCGCCACAGAGAACCAAATCTCAAATGGCATCGCGGTTTCAGAAACTATGTTTCTGGCTTCGGTTGTTAGGTCAAAGATAGCCATGACACTCACAATTGAAGAGTTTTTAATAAGAGAGATCACTTCATTGGTCAAAGGTGGCAAGGTGCGTTGCACCACCTGAGGAAGAATCACATCCCAGTAAGTATAGGTCTTTGATAAGCCCAAGGATTGAGCTGCTTCAAATTGTCCTCTCGCAATACCATTTAAACCAGCACGAAATATCTCGGCGGTGTAAGCGCCTTGGAAAAGTGCCAAGGCTAAAACGGCAGTACTAAAGCGATCGAGCCCTAATACGGGGCCAAATACAAAATAGAGCAAATAAATTTGTACTAATAACGGCGTGTTACGAATCAACTCAACATAGCTGGTGGCTAAGGTGCGTCCAACCACCGAATTGGAGTTTCGCAATAGGGCTGTGGTTAAGCCAATCACCAGCGTTGCAACCAAAGAAATCAAAGAGATATTGATGGTAACTAGTAGCCCTTCAACTAATTCTGCAGGCCACCATTCACCATCTTCATAGAAAGCAATATAGTCCGGCACACGCTCCCATTGCCAGCTGTATCCCATGGCTTGTGCACCAGAGTCGAGAATCCAAACAACAGCAGCCACCAGTACAACAATCTGTACCAAAGCAGATAGGGCGGGTTTAATAATTCGAATCAACATCAATAAGTCAGGATCTGATTTAGGAACGCTTGAGTACGTTCATGTTGAGGGTTTTCAAAGAGCGCTTGTGGGGTATTCGATTCCACAATTTGTCCTTCATCCATGAAGATAACGCGGTCGGCCACTTGTTTTGCAAAGCCCATTTCGTGGGTGACACACACCATGGTGATGCCTTCGCTCGCCAGTTCAACCATCACATCGAGTACTTCGTTGATCATCTCCGGATCAAGCGCTGAAGTGGGTTCATCGAACAAGAGTAATTCCGGCTTCATACACAGAGAACGGGCGATAGCCACACGTTGTTGCTGGCCGCCAGAAAGTTGCACTGGGTATTTGTTGGCTTGTTCTGCAATGTGCACACGCTCGAGATAGTGCATTGCTATCTTTTCGGCTTCTTGTTTGCTTTTTTTAAGCGTACGAATTGGAGAAAGAGTAAGGTTCTCAAGCACGGTAAGATGGGGGAATAAATGAAAGTGCTGAAACACCATTCCGACTTGGCCCGGTGTGTTGAACTTACTCGGGAGCACTTGTTCTAGCACGGAAAGTTCGCCACTTTCGAAAGGTTCTAGCTGATTGATGCAACGGATCAAGGTTGATTTACCCGAACCAGACGGCCCGCAAATCACCACTATCTCTCCTTGTTCAATATTTAAATCGATACCCTTTAGGGCATGAAAATCACCATACCACTTGTTAAGTGACTTAAACTTAACCATTTCCTTGAGATTGTTCAAATCGTTGTTCATACCTAGTAAAGAGACAGGTTTACCTTAACAATATAGAAATATGATTGCACATAAAATTAGGGACTTATGAGAATTTAATAGCATCTTGTAGGGCAAATTAAAAAGCAGCGCTCAAAATGAACGCTGCTTCTGTTGTACGAAAGAAAAAAGTAATGGGTTCAGTCAGATGTGAAAATTCATCGTTGTATGACCACTATCTTTACTTTCTCTCTATTTTCCCGATTCTTAGTGAATCGCAGACTCTAGAATCTCACGTGTTTTCTCTGGCGTGATTGCTTGATTCTCACCAAGTTGTAGGTAGCCGTGTGATTCAAGTTGAGCGACAACATTGTCAATCGCCGTTGCTTTGTTTGTTTCGTAGCCGTCAAACATGGTTGCTACGTCTAGGCTGTGGTAGAACGCTTCGATTGCAGCGATTGTGCGTTCTGCTAAATCAGCACCCGCTTCTAGGCCAAATACGTTACGACCCATTTGCTCTAGCTTGCCACGTTTTGCTTCGATTTGGTTACGAAGTAGTGAAGGTTGAACAATCGCAAGCGAACGTGCGTGGTCTACGTGCCATAGTGCTGTGAATTCGTGGCCAATCATGTGAGTTGCCCAATCTTGAGGAACACCCGTACCAATTAGGCCGTTAAGCGCTTGGTTTGCTGTCCACATTAGGTTTGCACGCCATGCGTCGTTGTCACGCTCGTCGTATTGCTTACCCAGTACAAGTAGGTTCTTAAGCAGTGTTTCCGCGTAACCGTCTTGAACCATCGCGTCTGTTGGCATCGTGATGTATTGCTCACACACGTGTACCCACGCATCAACTAAACCGTTGATCAATTGGCGCTCAGGTAGAGACTTCATTACATCTGGGTCCATAACCGCAAACTTAGGCTGTACTGCAGGGTTAAGGAAAGCAAGCTTCTCTTGAGTCGCTTTACGCGTGATTACCGCACCCATGTTAGATTCAGAACCTGTCGCAGGAAGTGTCAGTACCGCACCGATTGGCGTCGCTTCAGTTACTTGGTGTTTGCCCGTTAGGATGTCCCAACCGTCGCCGTCATATTTAGCCGCTGCAGCAACGTACTTAGAGCCGTCGATTACTGAACCACCGCCAACAGCGATAATGAATTCTACGTTTTCTTCTTTAACAAGAGCGACTGCTTTGTCTAGCGTCTCTTTGGTAGGGTTTGCTTCAACGCCAGAGAACTCGATCCAAGAGTGATCTTTCAAAGATTCTACAACTTGGTCGTAAACACCGTTGCTCTTGATTGAACCGCCACCATAGATGACCAGTACTTTCTTCGAAGTATCAACCGCTTGGCTGATAGCGTTGATTTGGCCTTGGCCGAAATGGATAACAGTAGGGTTAACGTAAGTAAATTGCATCAGAGATTCCTTGTGTAAAGCGAAATTTGTTATTTTGGTTTATTGCTCAATTTCTATATTTGCATATTAGTACAGTAATCTAGGTCAATGAAGAGCTGTTCCTCCAAATAAATTGCCTATTTCTACAAACTTGATATTCTTCCTCTGCTTTAGCTTACTTACTCTTAGCACTTGGAATGGAAAGTCGCCACTTATGAAAACACTCGCTCAGTTGTTACAGTCATATGTAGAACACAAAGGTTGGGATGATCTCGAAGGGATCAGAGAAACTGAAATTAGCGGCGTGTGGTTGTATAGAAGCAGTGGAGGGAATCAGCGTCAGCCATTTACTTACCAGTCTGGCATTATCATGCTCGGACAGGGTAAAAAGAACATCTACATTGGCGAAAGGCCAGTGACTTACGCTGCAGGTGATTATCTTGTGGTGGGTGTGCCAATGCCGTTAGAGTGCGAAGCCTTGCCTGTTAATGGTGAACCATTGCTTGGCTTGTCGATTAGCATTGATTCTCAACGCTTGCATAGCTTAGTCAAAAAGCTCGAAGATCAAGGCTTCTTAGAGAGCTACTGCAACAAGCACAAACAGAACTCGAGTGGCTTAGAATCGACGCCAATGGAAGAGCAAATGCTAGAGAGCTTTACCCGATTGGTGAAAACGCTGCATTGCGACATTGAGGCCAACATATTGGGCGATGCCATGGTAACGGAGATTGTCTACCGCGCATTAACCGGTTCAGAAGGGCGTGTGCTGTTTGATTTAGCTCATCATGATGGCCATTACGCACGTGTTGCCAAAGCGCTGTCTAAAGTGCATGAAGAGTACGACCAAACCATCACCGTTCAATCGCTTGCTGACGAAGCCAACATGAGCGTGTCTGCCTTCCACAATGCATTCCGTAATGTCACCTTTGAATCACCTCTTCAATACTTGAAAAAGGTTAGACTTAATAAAGCCAAAGAGCTGATTCAACTAGAAGGCCTTCGTATTAGTGATGCTGCACGTCGAGTCGGTTACTCCAGCCCATCTCAATTTAGCCGCGAATTTAAGCGCCACTTCAATACTACTCCAAGAGCGGTTTAGTTCTTCTTTCAACGAAACTATGTGTTGAGAGCTATAATGCCAAAAGCTATGGTGACGATTGCTCATATTTGTTGAATTATATGAGTAAATGTATCTAATCATAGGCATTGTCAGATTGTAGGTATTTGATTCTCGAATATATTATTAACGTACTTATATAAAATAAGCTCTCGAAAATAATTAATTAAATAGCCTAAGAGTTTATGCACAGGTATAGGGGAGAAACTCACTAACTTAGCTATTAACGAAGTTTTAGTGTGAACAACCTATCAAATATTATCTAAAATTCTGGAATTACTCACCGTACTATCAGAGAGAGTATTCAGGATTATTGAATAGACTTAAAATTAAAGATAATTTAGCAGTTGATAAAGCCTAGTACGACGGATAATTAGTCGTTTGATGACTAATTATTCTGTAACTTGCTGATTTATAGTCAACTGAGAGTCTGATGGATATCACGTTTACCCTAAAATAATTCACTTAACATGGCGCTACTTTAATCATTCTTCCAAATACGATTGTTAAATATAAATACGTATACCTATTTTATTTAAAGGATAATACCGATGAGTAGCGATATCATTAAAATTTCAAGAAACACTGAAAACGCACCAATTAATTCTGTATCTACACAAACGGTCGCTTTTTCTCATTATAATAACTTTTCTGCTCAACTTCCGATTGACCCTAAAACGGGTGAAATAGTCATCGGTGATATTAAAGATCAAGCAGCACAATGTTTGAATAATATTAAAGCGATTGTTGAAAGCATCGACCATGTTATGGATGATGTCGTGAAGATTAATGTTTTCGTTAAGAATATTTCTGATATCGATGCTATTGATGAAGTTTACAAAAACTTCTTCCACAACAGCCTTCCAACACGCACTGTCGTGGGTGTCACTGCACTGCCAAGCAGCGATGCGCTGGTTCAAATGGATGCTCTCATTTCTAACGGTGAAGGCACTAAACCACAAGCTCCTTGCGCGCTAATTAAGGTCTCAAGAAATACGGATAACGCACCTCAAAGTGCTGTGTCTACGCAGACTGCAGCCTTTTCTCACTACAACAATCTTTCAGCTCAGTTGCCTATAGATGTAGCCACAGGTGAGTTGGTTGATGGTGGTATCAAAGCGCAAACAGCGCAATGTCTATCAAACATTAAAGCTATTTTAGAAAGCATCGGACACGTCATGAATGATGTGGTTAAAACGACTATCTACCTAAAAAATATCGCAGATGCGGAAGTGGTAAATGAAGTATGTGCTAAATTCTTCCCAAGCTACGTTCCTGCTCGTACTGTTGTTAACGCAGCTGAATTACCAATGGGTGCTTTAATTCAAATTGATACATCCATTTCACATGGCGACGGTACACCGCCGCAATTACCAGAAGACACTCGCTTACTGGTTATTGAAACCAATAATACTGTTTCTGCACCATTCATGCCTTATTCGCATACTGTTGCTTTCTCTCACTACAATCATATTTCAGCCCAATTACCTTTAGATCCGAAAACAAATGAAATCGTTGCTGGCGGGGTAAAAGAACAAGCGGAACAATGTTTAAACAATATTAAGGCGATAATTGAAAGCGTTGACCATAGCATGGACGATACGGTGAAAATTAATATTCAACTTAAGGATATTTCAGATATTGATGTGGTAAACGAAGTCTACACCACATTCTTTAATGCTGAGCTGCCTGCAAGAACGGTAGTAGGGGTTTCAGAAATCCCAATGAATGCTTTAGTACAAATTGATGCTGTCGTTTCTAACTGTGAAGGGACACCTCCACAAGACGTTGTTGCATAAATCAATTGAACCCTTCTCGATAATATCGATCAGATCTCGGTTTAGCTTCCAAATAGGGAGCAAACTCAACAGGCCGAGATCTGATCCGTTCACTTCATTACTCAAGTCCATCGAAGCGACACACCTAAGCTTATCCCGTAAACATGGTATTTATAAGGTTGAAGTGTTTTAATATGAAAAACAGACGCTTAACGTAATAAAGAAAACCAGTTTATGCAATTTCGAGCCATTTTACTGCTATGCCTTACCCTAATAGGGTGTTCGTCCAATCAAGAGTTGGTACCCGACCCAACAACCATCACGCTATTTTATGGTGATACATCCATCGCCGCAGGTGTTTTAGAGGATAAAACATTCAATTCAGTCCTTGCCGATAGGGTTGAAAGCGTTACGTTTTCGGGCTCAATATCAAAGAAAGACTCTGGCTATTTTGTCGATATGTTAGTGATTCGAGAAACAAAAGAGCCACGTTCAACACGACAGCTTAACACCTCGCTTCTAATGAAACCGGGAGAGTTAGTAGATGTTGGCGGCGTGAATAACGATGTGTTCAGGGTAATCCTCGAGTAACAAAAATAAAGTGTTCAATTAATCTGATTTTTTGCTTTACCTCAACCTAACTTGAAGTCTTAAGCTTCTCTTACTGATTAAGAAGGAGCTTATTATGCAAAATAACTACGTAAAAGAACTCGCCGTTAAAACTTACCAAGAAGACCTTCAAAAAGAGTACGTTAGATCTAAAGCTCAGCCATTCCACGCCCCAAGTTTTATCGGTGGGGTGCTGTTGTCAGTTGTGCTGGTGGGACTGTTTTAATTTATGCAGAATTTCTGATCCATTGCCAACTCTCAACATGTCTATTTGCTGCACTTTAATGCTTACGGCACAATCTCTTAGGTTGAATTGTGACGCTAATGTCGAGAGGAAGTGAAGTATGGCAAGTCCAAGAGTATTAAAGTCACAGATTACTGATATTACCTGTGGCGAGAATGTCACTATCATCGAGCCAAGTAACGTTTATGGCTGTGAGCTTAAAGATGATGTGTTCGTTGGCCCCTTTGTTGAGATTCAAAAGAACACCGTGATAGGTGCGAGAAGCAAGATTCAATCTCACACCTTTATCTGTGAGTATGTGACCATTGGAAGTGACTGCTTTGTTGGTCACGGAGTCATGTTTGCCAACGACTTATTCAAAGAGGGCAAGCCAGATCCTAATCCTGAAAGTTGGGGGCGTACCTTGATAGCTGACAACGTCACGATCGGTTCTAACGCTACGGTTCTGTCTGTCAGCATTTGCGAAGGTGCAGTAATCGGCGCGGGCAGTGTGGTAACGAAAGACATCACCGAAAAAGGTATCTACGCAGGTAACCCAGCCAAGAAATTGAGAGGTTTACCGTAACCGTATTAATAAGCCGTGGTTCATGAATCATAAGGTGCGGCTTTTTAGGGAAACATTAGAGTATTTGTCATGGATGTATTTTTACACTTACTTCAACCGAATGACGCGAGTGCGCTTTTGGATTTTGAGGTCGAAAATCGAGAGTGGTTTGAGCAATTTATTCCAGTTAGGGGTGATAGCTTCTATTCAAATGCAGGTGTGACCGAGCAAATCACCAGCTTTCTAACTGAATACGAGAATGGTGAGATGATTCCTATGTTGATCAAAGATGCCAATGGCACTGTCTGTGGAAGAATCAACATCCGCGATATCGACCAGATCGCCCATAGTGGAGAGCTAGGGTATCGAGTAGGTCGTTCCTTTGCTTCAAAAGGCATTGCGTCTAACGCAGTAAAGCAGTTTCTACTCTATTTGGAGGAACAGACCAACCTTAAATATGTTGATGCCTATGCGTTAGTGGGCAATATCGGTTCCAACAAAATCTTATCCAATACCGGTTTTGAATTGGTCGAGTATGTTGAGAGCTACGCGGTGTTTAAAGGAGAACATCAAGATGCTAATTTTTATCGTAAGGTTTTAGCTGACTAGGTGACTATCAGTGCCTTATACATTAGAAGCTGGCAGCGTCCTTCTAGCCAGCTTCGAGTCTTTTTATTTAAAGGTTTAAGGTTACTTCTAGGTTTGGCCACTTCTAGATTTACGGTTACTTCTGAGGTTTGTTATGTTCGATTACGCTAATCGCGATAGCCAAAAACAGGATATCTTTCACTAGGAAGAAGTTAGTGACTAAGATGCCATCCGATACTTTCCAAGCGTTTGGCGTTGTAACCAGGAAGCTAAGTGTCACAACAAAGATAGCCGATGCAGCAATGCCTGAGTAGAAAGCTACTGTCGGCTTCTTAAATCCAACGATCAATCCAATCGCGACGATGATCTCCGCGCCACCCACCATGTTAGACACAGCTTGTACTGAGAACAGATTGTAAAGCCAGTTCATTGCAGGATGATTCGCGATTAGCGGTTCAATGAGCATCGCTTCAGTTGGCGTAAACTTATAAATTCCAATCCAAGCGAGCACTAATGCTACTCCAACCACTCCAAGGTTATATCCCACATTACTCTGTTTTAAATCATAGGTTTGAACATGCATAAAAGTACTCCATTTAATAAAATCCTTGAATATGACCGCAAGAGTTCAGATTAAATTTCGCATTGAGAATAATAATTAATATATTTATCTAGAGATTTGACACGTGGCGACTTATTGTCTCGATAGGGGCTTAAAGGCTAGTGATGTTGAGAACCAAAGCAATGGGGAAGCGATAGTGCTGTTCAAAAGGTACCGCGAGTTTTCCAATTTTTGTTTTCAATATTCGCGATTTGGATTAGATTACGCTGATGTTCACCCTAATTATAAGAAGAGTATAACCAGTGAAAATTCATAGAATTAACCCGACCAAACGTTGGTCTGATGTAACTGTTTTTAACGGTATTGCAAGCTTTGTGGAAGTGGCAGAGACGGATACAACAGCAGGAATTAAGAGTCAGGTTCAGCAAATCTTCGAACAAGCCGAAGAAATGATGAGTTTGGTAGACAGCGACAAATCTCGCGTATTGTCAGTGACTATTTATCTCACGGATTTCGCTAACTTTGATGCACTCAATGAAGTTTGGGATGCGTGGTTCCCTGAAGGCTGCGCGCCAAGCCGTGCATGCGTGAAAGCAGAACTTGCTAATCCTGAGCTACTGGTTGAGATGTCGTTTATGGTTGCTGCGGGTGAAAAGTTTCAATAAGCCGAACTATCGGTTGAAATAAGCTTCGTAGATAGAAGTAACGAACAGATAAAACAAAGCCACTCAGGTGAATCACTTGAGTGGCTTTTTAGTGTTCTACGCTACCCGAAACTAAATCGGGTCAGGTATTAAGCGATACCTTGATCTCTTGCCATCTGCTTCGCGATCTTCGGCGCGTGCCATAGACACGGGAGCAAGATAAACGATACCGGAACCGCTGTGATTACAATGAACGACTGTAGAGCGGAGATGCCGCCTGAACCCATTGAGATAAGTGCGATCGCTACCGCACCCATGATGATACCCCAGAAAGTACGTACCGCTGCGTTTGGCTCTGTCGTACCCGTCATTACCACACTGATGGTGTAAGTCATTGAGTCACCTGTTGTCACGATGAACGTGGTCGTCAGGATCAGGAACAGAATTGCAATCAGAGTTGGGAACGGCAGTTGCGCGGTAATTGCTAGAAGAACCGCCGGAAGGTTGAAGCCTTCGAACGCACTAGAAATCACACCTGGGTTCTCTAATTCAAACGCTAGACCACTACCACCAACGATGCTGAACCAGAAACACGTTACAAGCGGTGCAACGATGCTAATAGAAACGATCATTTGGCGAATAGTACGGCCACGTGAGATACGAGCAATGAAGATCGCCATCATTGGGCCATAACCTAAGAACCAACCCCAGAAGAACACAGTCCAGCCACCTAGCCATGCTGTATCTTGGCGGTATAGCGCCATTGGGATGAAGTTATCAACCATTTCGCCCATACCTTGCAGGTAGCCATCAACGATGAAGCTCGTTGGGCCAACAAGAAGGATGTAGCCGATTAGACACACAGACAAGATGATGTTGTAACGGCTTACCAGTTGGATACCTTTGTTCACGCCGCTCAAAGCAGAAAGCGTGTACATTGCGATAGCAAAGATAATAACAACACTTTGAGTTGCAAAGCTGTCTGAAATGCCAAACAGTTCGCTCAGTGCGTAGCTGATTTGTAGGCCAAGGAAGCCGATAGGGCCGATAGTACCTGCGGCTACAGCCACGATGCTGCATGCGTCGACAACGTTACCAACCCAACTGTTAATCGCTTTGTCGCCAAGTACTGGGTAAAGCAGAGTGCGAGGCTTAAGAGGAAGGCCTTTGTCGTAATGCAAGTGCATTAACACGATGGAAGACAAACCACCTAAGATTGCCCATGCAAGGAAACCCCAGTGCATGAAAGATTGTGATAGAGCATTGAACGCCATCGCTTGAGGATCTGCGTTGCCATACAGTGGCGGAGCTGAAACAAAGTGAGCGATAGGCTCTGCGGCTGCCCAGAACACACCACCGCCGGCTAGCAGCGTACATAGGACGATAGACATCCATTTAAAGGTGGTCATTTCAGGTAGGGCAAGCGTTCCTAAGCGAACGTGGCCGGTGCGACCTAGTGCAAGCACTAAACCGATAATGAAGTTGAGAAGTAGTAGGACTTGCCAGAAAGCACCGAACCACTTAGTTGAATAACTAAAGCCGATGTTTACAAGTTCGGACAACACGGAGGCGTTGGTGAAAGCGAGGATGACAAAGAGGGTTAAAAAACTGCCACTAAGCCAAAAGACTGGGTTTCCGAGTTCCAGTTTTTCACCCAAAGATTGAGCTTTATTGAAATCGATAGAAGTAGATTCTGCGTTGATGTTTTCGTTGGCGACTTGCGTCAAGTTGGACATTATTTCTTCGCTATATTTGGCTCTTTCGAGCCTATGTATTTCTCCCACACTTGCATTGGAAATGTGAGGTTCGTCAAAAAAATCCGCGATACTACCACAATTGTTAAGAAAAAGTGGGCAAATTTAGAAAAGAAATCAGTTCTACGGCGAAATCAATCCCTTTTGGTTAGTTTTAAAACGAAATTTCAGAACGAACAAATAAAGCAGATATGAATAGAGTTTTGTAATTAAGGATACGAATTAGGCGATATTTTTTAGCGTACCGAAATAAATTTAATATTAGTTGTTCGTGCAAAATAAGTGTCGACTCATTGCATGCTATAAACAAATTAATGCGAGTCATTTTATAAATATCGAATATTTTAGGTGTTAAATTGGCACTGTTACCTACAGTTGTTTTGCGAAGAGATTTAAGTGATGAGAAATATGACACTTAAATTAAGCATCTTGAAACAATAACTTAAGGGACAGCTAACATGCACCTAAACCAAGGAAGAGTGGCCAAGAAGGTTTTTACACTCAGTACTCTCACCGCGTCATGCTTAATGGCGTTCAACAGCTACGCGGCTGTGGATTGTTCAACGTTAGAAGCGTGGGATTCCGCCACGGTGTACACCGGTGGTGATCAGGTTTCACATGACGGCAGCGCGTACTCAGCGAATTACTGGAATCAAAATAACAACCCGAGCCAATTTGAGGGTGACTATGCACAATGGAAAAAGATTGATGTGTGTAGTGGTGGCGGAGGTGGCGGTACGCCAAATGAAGTACCAACGGCTTCATTAACGGCACCCTCTGCTTCTGACGTGATTACTGAAGGCGATAATGTTGTATTGAGTGCAACAGCACTAGATTCTGATGGCAGTGTGGCTTCGGTTGAGTTCTTTGTTGATGGCGCATCTGTTGCGGTAGTCACAGCGGCACCTTTCGAAGCGACTTGGGCTGCAACGTCGGGTAATCATCAGGTTTCTGTTGTTGCAACGGATAATGAAGGCGCAGCAAGTGTTGCAAGTGCGGTTTCTGTTTCTGTTGATTCAGCACAACCAGGGAATGAAGCACCGACAGTTTCAGTTGCACTTTCAGTGTCATCTGTTGATGTTGGTGGTGTAGTCACACTGACAGCAACGGCAGCAGATAGCGATGGCACGGTTGATAAGGTTGATTTCTACGTAGCGGGTGCTCTTGTGGGAACTGCTGCAACGAGCCCTTACACGTTAGATTACACAACAACTCAAGCGGGTTCTTTAGCGGTTTACGCGAAAGCAACAGACGACCAAGGTGCGACTGCAGATTCTGCGTTGGCATCTTTGACCGTGAACGGCGCTCCAACAGTGAGCACATGTCGCCCTGATGGCTTATATCAAACTCAAGGTGTCGATGTTCCTTACTGTACAATTTACGATGATGAAGGCCGTGAGAAAATGGGTGCAGACCATCCCCGTCGTGTCATTGGTTACTTCACAAGTTGGCGTGCAGGGGATGACCCACAAGCTGCTTACCTAGTAAATGATATTCCTTGGGAACAACTCACACACATTAACTACGCTTTCGTGAGCATCGGTTCAGATGGCAAAGTAAACGTCGGTGATGTAAACGATCCAAATAACGCAGCGGTTGGTAAAGAGTGGCCGGGTGTGGAAGTTGATCCGGCATTAGGCTTCAAAGGTCACTTCGGTGCATTAGCGACAGCGAAGAAAAAACACGGCGTGAAAACGTTAATCTCAATCGGTGGTTGGGCTGAAACAGGCGGTCACTTCGCGACTGATGGCAGCCGCGTGGCTGATGGTGGTTTCTACACCATGACGACCAATGCTGATGGTTCTATCAACCATCAAGGTATCGAAACATTCGCGACTTCAGCGGTCGAAATGCTGCGTAAGTACCAGTTCGATGGTCTAGATATCGATTACGAATACCCAACTTCTATGGCTGGCGCAGGTAACCCATACGACAAAGACTTCATGGAGCCGCGTCGTCAATACCTGTGGGCGTCGTACCAAGTGTTGATGAAAGTGCTACGTGAGAAGCTCGATGCGGCGTCTGCGCAAGATGGCAATCACTACATGTTAACGATCGCAGCGCCTTCTTCTGGTTACCTATTACGCGGTATGGAAACATTCGATGTAACCAAGTACCTCGATTACGTAAACATCATGTCTTACGACCTTCACGGTGCGTGGAACGATCACGTAGGTCATAACGCAGCCTTGTTTGATACGGGTAAAGATTCAGAGCTAGCGCAGTGGAACGTATACGACACGGCGGCTTACGGTGGTATTGGTTATCTGAACACGGATTGGGCTTACCATTACTTCCGTGGTTCTATGCCAGCAGGCCGTATTAACATCGGTGTGCCTTACTACACTCGTGGTTGGCAAGGCGTAACGGGTGCTGAGAATGGTCTTTGGGGCCGAGCAGCACTGCCAAACCAATCTGAATGTTCAGCGGGTACGGGTGAAGGCGAGAAAAACAACTGTGGCCATGGCGCTATTGGTATCGACAACATGTGGCACGATACCGATCCAAAAGGTAACGAAATGGGCGCGGGTTCTAACCCTATGTGGCACGCGAAGAACCTAGAGAAGGGTATTTGGGGCTCTTACGCTGAAGCTTACAAGCTTGATCCTGTGAATGATCCTTCAGATGTTCTAACGGGCACTTACACGAGAAACTACGACAGTGTGGCGGTTGCACCTTGGTTGTGGAACGCAGAGAAGGGCGTATTCCTTTCAACAGAAGATAAACAGTCTATCGACGTGAAAGCGGACTACGTTATCGACAAAGAGATCGGCGGCATTATGTTCTGGGAACTAGCAGGGGATTATAACTGTTATGTTCTCGATGCGAATGGCAACCGAAGCTCTATCGATACGACTGAGCAAGCGTGTAACAGCGGTAACGGTGAGTTCCACATGGGTAACACCATGACGAAAGCTATCTACGAGAAGTTTAAGTCTGCAACACCATATGGAAACAAAGTAGCGACGGGTGCTATTCCAACAGAAGCGCTAGATATCGCGGTATCGGTTGGTGGCTTCAAAGTCGGTGACCAAAACTACCCAATCAACCCTAAGATCACGTTCACGAACAACACAGGGCAAGCTCTTCCGGGTGGAACTGAGTTCCAATTCGATATCCCAGTATCTGCACCTGATAACGCGAAAGATCAATCGGGTGGTGGTTTGACCGTGATTGCTTCAGGTCATACTCGCGCGGATAACATCGGTGGACTAGATGGAACCA
The DNA here is from genome assembly GCF_041469245.1 of Vibrio sp. 10N.286.51.B11. Taxonomy (NCBI): domain Bacteria; kingdom Pseudomonadati; phylum Pseudomonadota; class Gammaproteobacteria; order Vibrionales; family Vibrionaceae; genus Vibrio; species Vibrio sp. 10N.286.51.B11. The sequence goes on from NZ_JBFRKI010000043.1 coordinate 36,262, forward strand.
TGCACCGAGTGGCGTTTACGTTGCCGACATGGGAAGAGCTTCCTGCTGGCGGTGTGTATGAGTTAGACATGGTGTATTACTTGCCAATTTCTGGCCCTGCTAACTACGCGGTGAATGTCGGTGGCGTTGATTACGCGTTTAGCTTCGAGCAGCCAGATCTACCATTAGGTGATATCAGTTCAGGTGGCGGTAACCCTGGCGATGGTGGCACCAATCCAGGTACATGTGATACGGCAGGTTTAGCGGTTTACCCAGACTTACCTCAGAAAGATTGGGCAGGTAACCCAAGCCATGCAAACACAGGAGACCGGGTGGTTCACAACGGTAGTGTTTACCAAGCAAACTGGTGGACAAGTTCTGAACCGGGTAGCGATGGTAGCTGGACTCAAGTTTGTTCTTAATTTAATGCTAAGCAAACTATTTATAGACAATAGAGTGTAGTAATAGGTAATAAACACAAATGCTTTTAAGTCTATTTATCAGGAATTAGTATCAATTAAGTAATCAATCTAGACATAAAATCAAAAAGCCGAACTGAATCCAGTTCGGCGTTTTGGTTATAAGTCACAGATTACGTATAGAAACCCTTAAAAATATCGACACTCGTTCAGTAAAAAATAAAAACATGATATAAAACAGTCTGTATATAAGAGAAGTCACAGCGTTACCTGAAATTATAAATCTACGGGGTAATCTTGAAAGTCAGACGTAAATACATTCTTAATTTTTCAATTGCGCTCGCCGTCGTGTCGATGATTCTTTCTGCCTTTCAATTTAATCGAACTGAAAGGTCATTGTTGGAATCTAACCAACTGTTTTTTCGTACGATTGTGAACGCGAGTTACGATATTGTCGACACCACAGTTAATGAGGCGATAAAGACATATCTTAAAGGAATTACGGATACCGTTGCGTCTCATGTATGGCATACCACGCCAGAACAAGAAGTTGAACAGGTAAGCCAAATTGCCCGTGAATTGCATATTGGACAATCGGGTTATATCTATTTGATGTCACCCCAAGGCGTCCATCTCTACCATCCATTCTTGCAAGGTCAGAAGCGTGGGCATCTTACTCATATCCAAAAACAGCTCACTATTGACTCTGGCATGATCGAGTACTTTCACGCTAACCCTCATGAGATAAGCCGCAGAGCCAAAGTCGCTTATTCGATGAGGCTACCGAGTGGTAATACTTTGGTTGCGACGACCTATAAAGAAGAATTGATGTATTTGGTCGATCTTGAAGGTTTAAAAGATAAACTTAGAAAGTATGCGTTTGGTGATAGCGGATATGTGTACATTGTCGATCTGCAGGGTAACTTAGTGCTTCATCCAGATTATGAGCACAAATCATTGAAATCCTTAATAGGCTACTCGTCTGAACTGCTTATTGATCGAATCGCCACCAAACCAGAAGGTCAATTCAGTTACTCGATTTCCAGTGATAGTGGCACGACCAACAAAAAAATCTTCTATAAGTTTTACCCTTATCTTAATTGGGTCATTTCTGCAGGTATCTTAGAGCAAGAGCTTAATCGAAATCATAGCCTATTGTTTATTAGCTTGATGGCTTTGGTTGTAAGTTTGTTGAGCATTATTGTCGTGTTGGTGCTTTACCTGCGGCATCGTCATCTTAGAATCTTGGATGTGGCAAGCCTCGATTACCTTACTGGGCTTCCTCGTCGACGGAGTTTTATCGAACAGCTAAAACTGAAAATTACTCAAAGGTCGCCTTATCCGCTAACAAATGTCGGTGTCATTTTGCTGGATATTGACCATTTCAAGCGGGTGAACGATCAATATGGTCATGCTCAAGGCGATAGGGTTATCTGTGAGGTCGCAAAATCACTGAAGAGATTTGTTAACCGTCGTCGTTTGATTGCACGCTATGGCGGTGAAGAGTTTATTTTGGTGACGTTTGATTGTGATGAACATGAGTTATTCGAATTATCAGAGGCGTTACGGTTATGTGTTGAGCAACTTCAAGGCTTAGTGTCGCCAGTAACAATCAGCGCTGGTTGTTGCCATGCTCAAGCACTGACTGACATTGAAACCGCTATCGATAAAGCCGACAAAGCGCTTTATCAAGCAAAAGAGAGTGGACGTAACAACACTCAAGCGTATCGAGAGAACGAATATCACGTTGCTTACATGTGATCGGTTGAAAGCCTCATTGAATTGAAAAGTTTTGTTCACACAAATCGAGCTCTTGAGAACGACAAACACAAAAAAGCCCAAATAGATCGCTCTATTTGGGCTTTTTCAGAATTATTTGAAAGGCTAATCGTTAATTTAAGCTTTCGCTGCTTTCATCGCTTCCGTTTTTTTTTCCTTTTGCATTTTTGCAAGGAAGTAGATGTTTACACAAGCGATAAAGCCGTTGGTGGCTGCAACTGGCCATGCGTCAATCATGATGCCGTATGCTGTGAAGAGTGCACAGCCAATAAAGTTAAGGACACGCAGACGAACGATATCTTTCATTGTTAATGAAATTGCGACCATAATAGACGCAGCGTAACCTAAAATTTCAACCATATTGAATTCCATTGTTTGACCCTCTTAAATTTGCCGATACTTTGTCGGTACCAATTCTTCTCTTCATGAGATGATTGAGGAAGCTCCGTGCCTCGAATGGTCTGGTTTTGTTTAACGGGGAGAACTATACCAACTCTGTTTTTGTGATTAAACCCCCAAAACAGACAGAGGTGAAGGTTAGCGATTACGCAAACGTTTAATGACCTTTCTATTAACATAATTACTATTTATGTTGGAGGTTGAATTGATAGTTATTCTTATATAGGTAAGGAAGCCTCGAATGATAAAACGATCCATTTGTGCAACAAAAAGCATAAAAAAAGCAGCACTATTGGCTTTGATGGCTATTGGGCTGACCGCATGCTCTACGCAAGAAATACCACCCACACACAATTATGGTGTGGTCACTAGCGGTGACTTTGGTTTCATGAAACACGGCGTGATGACGTACTCCTGGCACCCTGAGTCAGAAAAGGTTTACCTTTCTCAAAAATACGATGAAACCGTGGTAACCGATTTAGTGCGTGATTCGATTCAAGAACAGCTCTCAAGTAAAGGTTATCAGTTAAAGCAGGATGGTGTCGGTGATGTTGTTGTAGGCTTTGGATTAGCGGAAGAATCGGAACTGAACGATGAGTCTATCTTCGATGCGATTAAGCTATCTACTGGTGTGCCATTTTACGATGGTGAAGGTAAAGTCGCGGAGAAAGGGTCGTTGTACATTGCGTTTTTCGTACCTAACTCAGAGGTCGTACAATGGCAAGCATTAGCACAGTCTGGCATCCAACCTGATTTAGAGCCAAGCGAGAGCAAACAGCGTATTACTGGCTTTGTTGAAATGTTATTTAGACGCATGCCTGAGCGATAGCATTAGGCGTTGAATGCATTCGTGGAGTAAATATTAGTTGTGGAAAATATGGTCAGATCGCAGATTATACTTTTTTATTTGTAACGAATGGTACAAATACGTAAAGCAACGTAAAGTTCGCGCTTCTTTTGCTAGCATTTGTCTATACTGCTCAAAACGTTAACTTAGGTTTGATTCAATGAAACTGTTTTCCAAATACTCTCTCCCTCTATTAAGTATATTCATTGTAAGTAACGCCGCGATGGTAAGTAATGCAGCTATCGCAGCACCTTCTATAGTACCAAGCCCACCTAGCCTAGGCGCAAAAGGGTATGTGTTAATTGATTTTAATTCTGGTGATGTGCTGGTAGAAAAAAACGCACATACGAAGTTAAACCCAGCAAGCTTGACCAAACTGATGACCAGCTATGTGGCAGGTCAAGAGATGAAGCGAGGCAACATCTCTGCTGATGATCAGGTACGAATCAGTGAGAACGCGTGGGCGAAGAACTTCCCAGACTCTTCAAAAATGTTCATCGAAGTAAACACCGATGTAGCAATGATGGATCTTTATCGTGGCTTGATTATTCAATCCGGTAATGATGCTAGCGTTGCGATTGCAGAGCATGTTGCAGGCTCACAAGATGCATTCGTTGACCTGATGAACTCTTGGGCTACCTCTCTGAAGCTAGAAAACACCCATTTTGCCAATGCACATGGTTTGGATGCAGACGACCTCTATTCGACTCCTTACGATATCGCGTTACTCGGTCGTGCCATTATTCGTGATTTACCGGATGTGTATGGCTTATACAGCGAACGCTCTTTCAGTTACAACGGCATCACTCAACATAACCGTAATGGCTTGTTGCGTGATAGAAGCTTAACCGTTGATGGCATGAAAACGGGCTACACCTCTGGTGCTGGCTACAGTTTGGCGAGTTCAGCGACACAAAGTGAGATGAGACTTATCGCGGTTGTGATGGGCGCATCAAGCGTTAAGAGCCGTGAATCAGACAGCAAACAGCTGTTGAGCTACGGTTTCCGTTTCTTCGATACACTAAACCCGCATAAAGGCGGCGATCAAGTGGCTGAAGAGAAGGTATGGTTTGGTGAGCAAGACACATTGAAATTAGGTGTGGCAGAAGACACGTTCATTACGTTGCCTAAGTCAGACAGTAAAAAGCTGACTGCATCTATCGAGCTTAACTCTGAACTGAAAGCGCCAATTGCAGAAGGTCAAACTCTAGGTGTGGTTCATTACACCGTTGATGGCGAAGATGTTCAAACTCAGCCTTTGATCGCGCTTGAAGCGGTTGAACAGGGCGGTTTGTTCAAACGTTTAATAGACTACGTTAAGCTGTTCTTCGCGAGCCTGTTCTAAATAGAGCCTGTGGCGATAAGCCGCGCTGAAAAGTCGAAATATTATGGGTGTTGTGAGTGAATCACAGCGCCCTTTGTTATTTCTACATCAATGAAAACGCCGCGCCGCACTATCTTTATTAGCCGTAGCGGGCGGTTTCGATTACTATACGCAAAATTTAGCAGTGTAGTCACTTATGACGATAGATATAAAGAACGTAACCGAACCCGAAGTAACCTGTGCAAATTGTCAGGCATGCTGTTGTCGTTTAGAGGTTATGATCATCACAGATACGGGCGTACCTGAAGAGCACATCGCTTATGATGAATGGGGCGGTGAAACCATGAAGCGCTTAGACGACGGCTGGTGTTCTGCGGTAGATAGAGAAACACTGATGTGTACTATCTACGAAAACCGACCATGGATCTGTCGCGAGTTCGAAATGGGCTCTTTCGAATGTGTTGACCAGCGCAAAGATGTGATGGGCTAGGCGTCTGCAGTATTGAACTCAGTAACTAAAGTACGCTAATGAACTGTGATAATCACATTAAAATTAAATATCAGGGTTCTATACCTTAAGCAGTTGTAGAACCTTGATGCGTTTTATGAGATCAAATATTGAGTGAGATAAGAGTCTTAGCTCGATAAGTTAGAGTTTAGAACTCGGAAGGCACTTCAAACTCCATCCATTCACCGGTTGTCGGGTGAATCAACTTTAAGTAGCCAGCGTGCAGGTGTAAGCGCTCGCGTTTGTATCCGTATAAGTCGTCACCACGAATAGGTACACCAAGCCCTAATGGATGAGCACAGTGCACTCGCAGCTGGTGGGTTCGCCCTGTTTTAGGGTACAAGTGAACCTTGGTTTTGCCATTGTGAGTGCTAACCACTTGCCAATGGGTCTCTGCATTTCGGCCGTGTTGGTGACAAACCAGTTGTCTTGGTCTGTCCGTGATGTCGCCGCGCAAAGGAAGGCTGATATTGCCAGATTCGCCCGTTATCTCGCCATCTAACAAAGCGGTGTAGCGTTTCTCTACGGTTCTATTAATGAACTGCTTCTGAATATGCTTGTTTGATTCCGCCGTGAGCGCCAAGATCAACAAACCTGACGTCGACATATCCAACCTATGGATAATCAAAGGACCAGTCGCATCCGGGTAACGCGCTTTTATGCGGGTATAAACTGAATCTTCGATGAACTTACCGGGAACCGACAAGAACTCTTCAGGCTTATTGACGACTACGATTTCATCGTCTTCATAAACAATATTAAAAGACTTACCAACCGCAGGGTTCACGATAAGCGGGTTATCTTCTAGCTCTATGCCACTTAACTGGTGTTCGAGGATCTCAAAGCTTTTACTCTGACAAACAGGGTAGAGGTTTGCGTGTTGTCGAATGATGTCTGTAGGCGGTAATCCCCACCAAAACTCAGATAATGCTAACGGCTTGAACCCGTGTTCAAACGCAAAGTTAAGCAACTTAGGTAGGCAGCAGTCACCAGAGCCTTCAAGCGCGTCTTTACCATCGAGCAACTCGAGTAAATTCTTAGATTGCTTGGCTTGATTGATAAAGCGATAGTGAGAGAGGCGTTGAGTTTCCAACTGTTGTGAAACTGCTTGGTGATCTTGCTTACGGTTTTTCAGTTCGCTTTCAATCAAATCAATTTGTGATTGGCGCTCTGCGATCTTCTGTTTCCACTCAATACGAAGTGCTTTTAGGTCACGTTTCTCTTGGCTACTTTGATTGCCCAGTTGTTTGAGCAAATTCGCCGCTGACTCTAGATTCCCTAATGCTTTTTCTTGATTGGCTTGTTCTCTGAGTTCGTTACGCTGAGCTTTGTTTGCGGCCATTGCTAACTGAAAGGCTTCGATAGCTTTTGCTGATTCGATTTTTAACCCTTCAAGCTCGGCCAATAATGTGTCTAGATTGTGCGACTGTTGCAGCTTTTCAATGTCGTCCGAGAGCTGCAATTGTCGAGCAAGGTTCGCACTGTTTTGAGATTGAAACTGTTTTGAATCGAAGGCTGGTGGAACAAAGTGAATGTTGTTTAACTGAGAGACCAAAGCCGGATCTAACTGCAAGCCTGAAAACGCAGAAAGGTAACCTAACCCTTGTGTGGTTGGATTCTGAACAAGAAGCACAGCGTAGAGATTACCTTGCGAGGTTTCATTCACACCACAGTCGACAAGTGATTGCTGAAGCTGCAGCATAGCGAATTCACACACAGGGTGCGGGGTATAGTAATACGGAAACGTAAAACGAGTCGGTAGCGCTAAATCGACATTCGTGTTTGCTAGGTGCAGAGGTGTGTATTGAGCGAGGTTTGTTGGCATTAAGATCAAACTCTATGGCTGTTCAGTTAGAGTTCGGTATTGTTGTCGAAATGAAGACAAATGAGAAGCCAAAGCAGAAGATAAATCGGCTTTGGCTTCATTTAGTTTCTTGTGTTTACTCTAGCAAGCACGTGTTTGAGTGAAACTCGATCAGTTCGAGTGTTCTAGCTCTACTTGCTCAGCTTTTTGGTAAGCAGGGTGGCTCTTTAAAAGTTCACCGTATTTAGCGATGTTAGGGTAAAGCGCAGTTGCACCAAAGTTACCCACGATTTCTACGATGAACGACATCATAAAATCTGCACCTGTTAGTGTGTCTGCAACCAAGTAGGTTTTACCTTCAAGTGCATTATTCACGTAAGTGAGGATCTTTTGGTTTTCGTCGTCTGCATAACCGCCTAGGAAGTTAGTTTCGCAGCCGTCTTTCATCACAAAGATCTTAAGTAACATTGGCAAAATACCTGAACTCTCAGCGAAGTGTAACCACTGTGAATATTCCACGTAGTCTGCGGTGCCGCGTGTAGGTGCGAACTTACCCTGACCGTATTTGTCGATTAGGTATTCCGTGATAGCACCAGATTCAGTGATCACGACGCCATCGTCTTCAATGACAGGAGATTTACCCAATGGGTGAATGGATTTGAGTTCTGGTGGTGCAAGAAAAGTGACACTGTCTCGTTGGTAGGGTTTGATTTGGTAATCTACCCCAAGCTCTTCCAATAGCCAGATGATGCGCTTTGAGCGCGACTTATTCAGGTGATGCAAAGTAATCATGATTCTACCTAGTTAACGGGTTCAGTTTATTGAATTTATTTAGCTTCGTTCGTTTTGATAACAAGCTTACCGAAGTTCTGACCTTCCAATAGGCCCATGAATGCTTGTGGCGCATTTTCTAGACCTTCAACCAGGTGCTCACGATAGTGCATCTTGCCTTGAGACAACCATTCTGTCATTTGAACAGCAAACTCGTTGTAACGGTGCGCGTAGTCATCAAAGATGATGAAACCTTGCATCTTAATTCGTTTAACCAGCAACATACCCATCAAGCTAGACATGCGATCTGGGCCTTCAGGCAGTGAAGTCGCATTGTATTGAGAAATAAGACCACACACAGGAATACGAGCACCTGTGTTAAGTAGAGGCATTACTGCATCGAATACTTTGCCCCCAACGTTTTCAAAGTAAACATCGATGCCGTTGTCACACGCTTTAGCCAGTTGCTCTGCGAAGTCGTCAGCTTTGTGGTCAATACATTCATCAAAGCCAAGAACCTCTTTCGCGTATTGGCACTTCTCTTGACCGCCTGCAACGCCGATAACACGACAACCTTTTAGTTTGCCGATTTGTCCAACGGTTGCGCCTACAGCACCTGTTGCTGCTGCAACGACTAGCGTGTCGCCTTCTTTAGGTTGGCCGATATCAAGCAAGCCCATGTAAGCAGTAAAACCAGGCATACCCATGATGCCAAGCGCGTAAGAAGGTTGCGTTGGTTCTTTACCTAGTTTGATAAGGCCTTCACCGTTAGACACACCAAGATCTTGCCAACCTGTGTAAGCCAGTACCCACTCGCCAATTTCGTAATCAGCGTGGTTTGATTCTTCAACCTGACATACGGTTGCGCCTACCATCACTTCATCAATCGCAACGGGATCTGCGTAGGATTTAGCATCGCTCATACGACCACGCATGTATGGGTCTAGAGAAAGGTAAACTGAGCGAAGTAACATCTCGCCGTCTTTGATGCTTGGCGCAGCTATTGTCTCTAAACGGAAGTTGTCTTGAGTCGGTGCGCCAACTGGGCGAGAAGCCAATACGATTCGGCGATTGTCTTGTTGAGTCATTGGATGTCCTTAATTGTGTATTTTATACATTTAGAATTAGACCAGTCGTCTAGTCTTGTTGTCTAAAAATCCCGCCGTCATCAAATTGATAAGAGGGCGGGTGATTTTTTTAAGTTAAAGCCAATAAAGCGCGCTGCGCGTTATTAGCTTTCACCTTTTAAAATTCGTTCGGTAAGGCTCAAAGCTGACTGTAAGCTATGTGAGCTTTGGCTCAGCTTGCTCAATAAGCTGGCGCCTAACCACATTGAGTATAGGTTCTGAGCTGCTTCTTGGCTCTCTTCAACCTTTATGGAGCCATCTTCAATACCGCCGACAATGCACTGTTCGATGGTATTCGTCACTTTTTCTGCACCCTTTAATAGCGCTTGGCGCATAGGATCAGAAAGATCAGAAACTTCCGCGCTGAGTTTAACGACCAAGCATTTATGAGCATTGCAGGTGCCGTTTTCAATCTGTGACCATCGAGTGAAATAACTGACAATTCTCTGGTAATGGTTGCCTTCACCATGAACCAAAATAGTTTCAACTCTGCTGATGTAGGTCTCAAAATAGTGCTGGATCAGAGCCTCGCCAAATTGCTCTTTCGATTTAAAGTAGTGGTAAAACGACCCTTTCGGCACGTCCGCTTCTTTAAGCAATTGCGATAAGCCAACGCCGTTAAAGCCGTTGTTCACTATTAATTGGTAGCCAACATCTAAAACATGCAGGCGTGTGTCATTCGTTTTTTCGTTCATGGGCGGTACTATAAGTTAAATTAGACCAGTCGTCTAGTGGTCGGTTTTCGAGGGTATATTTGGTCGTTGTTACAGTAGCTAAATAGCTCAATAGCTAAATAGCTCAATATCTAAAGAGGCTTCAAATGTTCAGGTATAAAAAAGCCCCGACATAGCGCGTATGTTGGGGCTTAAATCAATCACTTCGATTATTTGATAGAGATGAGTTCTACATCAAAAATCAGAGTCGATGATGGTGGGATAGGGCCTGAACCGCCTTTACCGTAAGCTAGAGTGCTTGGAATAAATAGACGAACTTTTTGGCCTTCAACCATGTAAGTCAAACCTTCTTGCCAGCCTTTAATTACTTGCTTAAGAGCAAATGAGATTGGCTCGCCGCGCTCAACAGAGCTGTCGAAAACAGTGCCGTCGATTAGCGTACCGTGGTAGTGAACCGTTACTTTGCTGTTCTTAGTTGGGTGCTCTGTGCCTGTACCTTCTTCAAGAACAAGGTATTGAAGACCGCTTTCAGTCGTAATCACGCCTTCTTTAGTGCCGTTTTCAATTAGAAATTGTTGGCCTTGTTCGAAGTTTTCTCCGCCAGACTTATGATTCGTCCAAGTACGGTAAATCATGAAACCCGCCAAAAGAAAGACAATGACCGGGATGACAAATTTAGACATAGTAAAACCTATTTATATTGAGTGCTGAATTTCGTAGTTAATACAAAATGTGTTAATCAGTTGACTAAAGCCGTGATTATGGTTGAGTCAAAAGGTAGTTGATCGTTTTTGCAATGCCAGCAACGTCTTGGTGACCTGCTGTTAGTACTTGGTATTTACCGTTGATGATAAAGGTTGGTACTGAGTTGATCTGACCTTTTACTGAGATCTCTTCTGCTTGCTTAACGTAGTCGAAAAGAGCGACTTGCTGTTCTTTATTCAGCTGGTATGGGCTAACCAAACCACGAGAAGTAAACGCTGTCTCTAGTGCTTGTTGACGCTGCTCAGGTGTTGCATCTGCACCCATTTGAACGGCACCAAATAGGTCGTCCATGAATGCGTGGTCAGGCGTCGCATCAAGCTGCATCACTGCTGTGTAGTAGATCATTGCGCTGATTTGAGCGCTTTCGTTGAACGTCACGTGCATCTTGCCAATAGTTTGGTCTGTTAGAGATTCAATCTCTGGAATGGCACTTTCCATTTGACGGCAGTGACCACAGTTAAGAGAGAAGATTTCAGTGATCGGAGACAAGTTAAATTCTGTTAGAGCAGTAGGAAGCGCTTCGTATTGAACGCCTTTTTGTGGCTCGTCTGTTTCACTACAACCCGCGATAATGAGTACGGCAGCGAGTGCTGTGATGAATTTAGTAAATGGTTTAAACATAATGTTTGCTCTAGCGTTGAGAAGTCGTGAGATTCTAACTATTTAGTACGAATTGGAAAACAATTATAAGGTAAATAAATGCAAACAGTTCGAACTAGCGGCTGAAGACAAGCTAGTAGACGGTTAACTGTGATCAACAGCACTTTTTTGGGTTCTGCTTTCTTTTCGTCTAAAGTTTTTCCCTCGGTGCCGATATAGACATTAGTGAATGGTTTATCTGCATGAGTGGTTGGTGAAGTAATGAGATATTTAGCGATAATGTTAAGCATAGCTTTGGCTGGGTGTGAAGCCACGTCACCAACTGACTTACTTGGCGGTGACATGCTAGAGACTGCACCACAAACCGATTACGACTTGATGCATCCTGAATGGGGTGTGGTTCAAACGACTCATGTAGCAAGCAATCGTGGGTACTCTATCCAGAGTAGCACTCATCAACACAGAACCATCACGACCAACTACGGACGTGGCGTTTCGACTAACGACCCACTGGAAGTCTTTTTAAGACAAAACCGCATCGATTTTGAAGTGTTGCCGGGTAACCATGTGATGGTAAAGCTTGAGCAGCACGTGAACTTTAAAACAGGTTCAGCATTCCCTGAGCCAGCGTATAATCAATGGCTAGATACGCTAGGCAGCTACCTTGCTCAACGCCAAGATATTGATGTGGTGATTGAAGGGCACACCGATAACACGGGCACAGATCGAATCAATGATCCGCTTTCAGAGCAGCGAGCAAAAGAAGTGAAGGCTCGATTAGAGAGTAACTACGTATCAAGTCGTTCCATCTATACTCGTGGCTTCGGTGAGTATGTTCCAGCTTGTACGAACGCTTCTGCGCAAGGCAAGGCGTGTAACCGCCGTGTTGAATTGATGCTGATTGTCACGAAGTAGTCGTTTGAACTTTCGCGCCCAATTTGAAGCGATTAACGCCAAATAATAGACATAAAAAATCCCTCACATTCGAGGGATTTTTTGTATCTGACTTTTGTTGCTTTATTGCTTATGCAAACTGCTTTTCTAAGTAAGTCACGATATCTGAAGATTCGTACATCCACTCAGTTTTACCGTCTTTTTCGATACGTAGACAAGGCACTTTCACACGACCGCCGCCAGCTTCAAGCTCAGCACGGTGTTGCTCGTTGTTTTTTGCATCACGAAGTTCAAATTGAACCGACTGACGTTTCATCGCGCGGCGCACTTTCACACAAAATGGGCACGCTTCGAATTGGTATAACGTGTGCGTTTTTGCTTGCTCATTTACTTTGCTTTGTTCTTCTTGAGAACGCTTCACACCACGTGGGCTGAAAACAAAATTCAATAACAAGATGACACGACCTAATAACCAACGGATAAACTTCATAACTCTCTCTACATATTTAAAATTAGCGTTACAATTTGCAGCATTATATACACAAGTTTTGTCAGATGCTCGCAACAAACCGCTAATATCTATTTTGTCCGTTCGATCGTATGAGACTTAGCCACATTTAGCCCTAAACGCTTAGACAGTCGAGTCAGATTTGCTCGGTCTGTTTTCAGAACTCGCCCTGCTTGTGCCCAGTTAAAGTTGGCATCTTCCAACACCTCAGTAATGATACTGCGTTGAAAATCGTCCGTTGCACCACGTAGCCCTGCAGAAAGGTCGATCGTTGGTGTCGATAATGGTGTGTTTTTCACCTGAGTCGTCGCAATTGGCTGATCTTGGTCTAGAGGACCACAATCTTCCTTAGTGATTGTCACCAGGTTTTTATTGGTGCTGCGCGCTAACGCTTTCAATGCGGAACGACTGATCACATGCTCAAGTTCACGCACGTTACCCGGCCAACCATAACGGTTTAGGAAAGAAAGAACGTCGGAGCGGAACTTAACTTGGTTGATACCAAGCTTACGACGCGCTTGTTCTAAGAAGAAACCCGCTAATAGGCTGATGTCGTCACCACGATCTTTCAGTGCTGGCACCGCGATAGGATACACACTCAATCGGTGGTACAAATCGGCTCTGAATCGACCGTCTTCAACTTCTTGTTTTAGATCTCGGTTTGTCGCTGCCAATACTCGCACATCAATGGTTTGAATGTTGTCTTGGCCAACCGGTTGGATTTCGTTGTTTTGCAGCGCACGTAGGAGCTTACTTTGAGCGGCCAAAGGCAATTCACCAATCTCATCAAGGAACAGTGTGCCACCATCGGCTAAAGCAAATTTACCTAAGCGGTTTTTGTCTGCGCCAGTGAACGCGCCACGAACGTGACCAAACAGTTCACTCTCTACTAAGTTTTCAGAAATTGCAGCACAGTTTACGTAGACGAGTGGGTTACGTTTACGTTGAGATTGGTGGTGCAGGGTGCGAGCCACAAGCTCTTTACCAACCCCGGTGTCACCATGAATCAAGATATTAAACTCAGATGGAGCTACAACAGCGATGTCGTTCTTAAGCGCGACCATGGTGTCACTGTTACCAATCAACTCACCGCCGTCACGTTCCCACGCTTCTACGTTCAATTCTTCGAGTAATTGCTTTGACTGTTTTGCTTGATGCTCAAGTTGCGAGAAGGTCAGTGCCATCTGCATGGTTGAGGCTGCAATAGCTGCCAGTACTTCAAGGTTACGCGCCGGAATATTCGCGAAGACATCAGGTTTCAAGCTGTCTAGAGTCAGAATACCTAAGAGCTTATCGCCAAATAGCAAAGGCAAGCCCATACAAGCATGCATTGGTAAATCGCCATCATGGTCAATAAGCAAACCATCGAAAGGATCGGGTAAGGAGCTGTCAGCATCGAAACGAACAGGAGAGCGAGACGCGCAGATCTCTTCAAACCGTGGGTGTTCTGAAATGATAAAGCGACGACCGAACGTATCTCGGCTGAGCCCTTGCATTGCGATAGGTACTAGCGTGTCGCCTTGAAGGCTTAAAAGCGCGACACAATCACACGTTATGGTTTTGCGAATGGCATCGATCAGGCGATTGAAACGATCTTGATCGTTGACACCACTTGCGAGGCCAATGGTCATTTCCATGAGGGTAGATGCGGAGATATCTTGCATAAAAAACTCTAACTGTGTGTGTTTATCTACATAATAGAGTCTTATTGACTTAAAAAAAAGGTCTTTTTGACATTTTTATAAGATGAGTTTTGAGAAGAAAACCAGTAATGACGGGGGATTGATAAAGTTGGCACTGATTGTGCAGAAGATACAGAGAAGCCCAATTATAGCGCTGATTAAACAGACTATTCTTGATCTCAATCAATCAGGTTGTATTAATCAGGTTTCGCGATTTTTTGAAATGAAAACGAGTCAAAATAACTCAGTTTCTAAAAATAACTAAGGTTTCAGAAAATCGATAAGTCATTCTTAATTTTTAGTAGTCAAAATGACATATAGGTCATAAGGCTCAGTGTTCGGAGTAAATTCATGCTTAACAATGCACATATCGAAATCATCAAATCTACTATTCCTCTACTTGAGAGCGCAGGCCCAGCTTTAACTCAGCATTTTTATCAACGTATGTTCACGCATAACCCTGAGTTGAAAGATATCTTCAATATGACTCACCAAAGAACAGGTCGCCAAGGCGTAGCACTGTTTGAAGCTATCGCGGCATATGCAAAGAACATTGAAAATCTAGCAGCGTTAACAACTGCCGTTGAACGTATTGCTCAGAAACACACAAGCTTTAACATTCAACCAGAGCACTACCAAATTGTTGGTTTGCACCTGATTGAGACATTACGTGAACTAGCTGCTGACGCCTTTACTCCAGAAGTGGAAGAAGCATGGACAGCCGCTTACCTATTCTTGGCGCAAGTATTCATCGATCGTGAAGCTGAACTTTACCTACAGCGTAAGCAAGCTGTTGGTGGTTGGGAAGCAGCGCGTGCGTTTGTGATTGCAGACAAAATCGAAGAGTCAGCGCTAGTAACAAGTTTTATCCTTCAGCCAAAAGACGGCGGTGAAGTTCTGGATTACACACCAGGTCAATACATCGGTATCGAAGTGAAACCAGAAGGCTCTCAATACAGCGAGATTCGTCAATACTCACTGTCTGATAAGCCAAACGGCAAGCAATACCGTATTTCTGTTAAACGTGAAGGACAAGGCCAAGAGACACAAGGCGTTGTATCTAACCACCTACACGATAAGGTTGCTGTTGGTGATGAGGTTAGCCTATACGCACCAGCGGGTGACTTCATGTATCAAGAGCGCAGCAAGCCAGTAACACTTATCTCTGCAGGTGTTGGTGTAACGCCAATGCAGTCTATGCTTGAGTTCCTAAACACGGAAGATAAAAACGAGCCAGTACTTTACCTTCACGCTTGTGAGAACGTAGGCCAACACTCTTTCACGACTCGTGTTAAAGATATTGTTGCCGACAAAGGTTGGGAAGCGAAAACGTGGTACATGAACAAAGATGAATCTGCATGTGAAAACACGCATCAAGGTCAAATGGATCTAGCGTCTATCTCTGATACTAAAGGCTTTGAAGAGAGCGATTTCTACATCTGTGGTCCTGTTGGTTTCATGAAGAACATCGTAGAGCAGCTAGATGCAATGAAAGTTGACCGTTCACGCGTTCACTACGAAGTATTCGGCCCTCACGCTAACTTCTAATAGGTCTCGGCATTTCTAGTAACACTCGCCTGAACTATTAATACCTTGCCTATTCAAAGGCCTCACAGTGTGAGGCCTTTTTGGGTTTGGTTGGTTTTGTCTGACATCATCGACTACTGCAGAACACGATGGTTCAGCTAAGATCTTTTCGCTTCTATCTAAGAACGTTTCATCTTCTTGGACATGTAGTCGGAATCGAAAAACTCAGGCCAGTACATTTTTACGTAACCACCGGCAACCCAAATCACTAGAATGGTGGCGATGGTTAGCTCAAAGAAACCAAACTTGTGTAGCCAATACCATTGTGGGTATTCCGCGCCGAAAAATGTAGTTAGACGATGCATGGCAATAGCGCTGATCACAGATGGGAAGGTGACGGCAGCAATCGAAGGTTGGAACTTCAAACGCATCAGGCGGATGTAACACAAGTAAATCAACAAAGTCATGGTGATGGCAATGCCCGCCAATGCACCTGTTAGAATCGGGTCTGGGTTGTCGAAGTTAACCAAGTAAGCGGCTAAAGATAAGTTAACCGGAGCTGCCATGATAGCGAGTGTTGGTCTTGCTCGGCGAGGAAGATTGCCTTCGAACACCAAGCGGTACAACACCACTGGCAACATAAGGAAATAGATACCAATACAAGTGACCGCAAGTGTTTCTGAAAATACGGTGTGCCCGAACTGTGTGCCAGCTAAGGAACTGCTGATCAAACCGACCGGATACAGAAACCAACTCGGTACAATGTTCGACATTTTGAAGTTGATGATCTGAAAACTGAAGAACAACACCATCATGGTAAAGTGCAGCAATAGCGCGCAGAACCAAACTGGGTAGGCGATAGCTGGCGATATCTCGGCTAAATAGTCGCACAGAATCAGTAAAGCCATGCTCATTGGTGCCATCAAGCTTCCGCTTAACGGGTGGCGAATATCATTAAGGAAGGTATTAAAGCTCGTTAAATAGCGCAGTAAAACAGGCAGCAATAATAGCGCGCCGAATGCAGCGAGGTAGGGACGAATTATCTCACCAATGCCCGGGATATATAACGCCCAAGCTTGTCCTAACCCAATAACGCCAAGTGCTAAAGACGCCTGAGATGGCGGCACATTTTTTACTTGGGTTAATCTTCTCCAGTTCAACGACTTGCTCCGACTTAGTTAATTACAGAATATTGGACTATTTGCCTTAGTTAGAGTGTGTAGGTCTTCCATCAATAGATTTTGAGGGCACTCAACTAATTTTGAGTGGATGATACCAAGTTTAACGTTTGCTTTTTTGATTTTGATACGGAATCGGGAGATTAAGCACGTTGAATGTGTGCTTTTGTTTCATGAGTCATTTGTAATTAACGTACTTCCTCTTGTTGAGGGAGATCTTGTTGTCTTAGTTTTTCGTTTTTCAGCGTACGGTTAAGCAGTTGACTGTAAATTGGCTGCCCACCTAACATTTGAGCAATGATTACCGCACCTAAGCAGGTGATGATCAACGGCAGGATCAGGTAGTAGTTATTGGTCATTTCGATAACCAACAGTATGCCAGTGATAGGCGCTCGCACGGTGGCGGCAAATAATGCTCCCATGCCAGCAATTGCAAACATACCCGGTTCAATATTCAGTTCGGGAAAGAATGCCGCTGCGATAAGCCCGAACGCATAACCAAAGAGTGTTCCTAGCGCAAGCATTGGTGCAAAGATACCGCCTGGCGCACCAGAGCCGAAACAAAGCAGGGTAGTGAGGACTCGGCCTAAGAAAATCAAC
The DNA here is from genome assembly GCF_041469245.1 of Vibrio sp. 10N.286.51.B11. NCBI lineage: Bacteria > Pseudomonadati > Pseudomonadota > Gammaproteobacteria > Vibrionales > Vibrionaceae > Vibrio > Vibrio sp. 10N.286.51.B11. The sequence goes on from NZ_JBFRKI010000043.1 coordinate 53,647, forward strand.
AACAACACATTGGCGCTGTAGCTGCCATTCGTGATGTTCGGGATGATACCAATACCACCACCAGTTAATTCAGGTATATAAAGGAGCAACAAGCCAAAGCAACCGCCAAGTAGGGTGCCTGTCATCAAGTAGCGTTTACGGTCATTCTTGTGGATCGCCACAAACAGGTCTTGGGAAAGCGTAATCAGTTTATTGAAAATCACACCAAACAGGCCGAACAACACACCTAATAATAAGAATAACCAAAGTGCGTCGAGTTCAGGCGGCTGGTACTGAGGCATTGTGATAACGGCAGATTGGCCATTGATAGAACGAAATACAATGTTGGCTGAAACTGCTGAGATGATGACGGCTTTGATTGATATGAGTGAGTAGCGAAACTGCGGTCTCATCTCCTCGACTACAAACATGATGCCTGCCAGTGGTGCGTTGAATGCGGCGGCTAAGCCACCAGCGGCACCTGAAGCCAACAGTGAGTGGCGAGTGTCATCATCTTTGACTCGAAAGATATCGGTGACCATGCGACCAATACTGCCGCCCATTTGAACGGTTGGCCCTTCGCGGCCTAAAACCATACCAGAGCCTAACGCGCCCATGCCGCCAAAGAATTTTACGGGTAATACTCTCCACCATCGAACAGGACGCATGCCGTCCATTGCACCTTCGATTTCAGGGATACCTGAGCCAGCAGCTTCTGGAGCAAATCGGTGAACGAGGAAATAGCCAATAAAGGCAAATGCCGCACTAATAAGGAAAGCAGCAAGCCACAATGGTAAATGGCTACCGATTTCATCTTTCAGCCAATCGGTACGAGTTTCTGTGATGAAATGAACCGCAACTTCGAAATAAGTACCCACAACGCCCGCAAGTACACCCACAATACAAGAAAGAAAGAGAACGGAGGCTGGGGTCTTATCTCTTGAGAGAAATTGATTGATAGCATCCCTTGGCATTTTGGCTAATAAGGACTGCTTAATTTTCTCTCTTCTGGTCATAGAAATAAGTTTCCTGAATGAGTTAAGGCGGGGTTGCATTAAATTATACGCTTCCTCTGCATATCCTATAGCAACAAAGATGAAAAGTTGAATTTCATTTATGGAATGTGCGTGTTACATAAATGGAATCTATGGTCAATAGTGGAATCACCGTCACAGTTTTGATCGATTCTCTGGCGGCGGCTTGAATATCCCCAAAAATGAACCATAGTTAAATCGTAAAGCAACATAACGAACCGCAAGGAGAAGTGAGGTTTTACACACAATTTGGATGGATTCAGAAACAAAGTTTTAGTTCCTCGTTAAATGTTCAGGTCGATATTTAAGGCTTCCTGATTCGCGAACTCACGATTGAGTAACGAGGGTGAGGCGTACTGAGTAAGTACGCCTTTAGTTCGTCTGGAGCATCCCATTTCCTCATTCCGCTTCTACTGCTTTATCTCTTCTGATTATTTTCGCGCCAACCTCTATTAACGAATCTCAGTGTAAACAATCGATTGGGGTCAACTTTTTGGTGATTGAGTATATACTCCCTTAAAAAGGAGAACTGATATGACTAAAAAAGTTCCTACAAACATCATTACGGGTTTCTTGGGTGTTGGTAAAACGACAGCCATCTTGAACCTGCTAAAAAATAAACCTGAGAATGAAAACTGGGCTGTTCTGGTTAATGAATTCGGGGAAATCGGCATTGACGGTGCATTGATGACAGATCAAGGCGCTTTGATTAAAGAAGTGCCGGGTGGATGCATGTGCTGTACTGCGGGCGTGCCTATGTCAGTGGGTATTAATGCCTTACTTCGCCAAAAGCCAGACCGTTTATTGATTGAGCCGACAGGGCTTGGTCACCCTAAACAGGTTATAGCGACACTGACTTCCGATCAGTACACACCATATGTCGATTTAAAAGCGACGCTTGGTTTGGTTGACCCACGAAATCTGTCTAATGAAAAGTACACCTCGAATCAGAATTTTAATGATCAACTAAATAGTGCAGATGTGATTCTTGGTACTAAGGTTGACCTTGTTCATTCTGAAGACATCGATGTGTTCAATGATTGGGTGACGGATCAAACGCCAGCAAAAGTCTTCCATAAGCTAATTCACGATGGTGAAGTGCCATTGGAAGTGTTAGACATTGAAAGAGTATACGGCAGTGCTTCATCTCATATTGAAGCGCATCATCACGATCACGCTGAACAAGAGCCTCAATTCCAACTTCCTCCTGGTGAAGCTTTCATCCGTAAAGAGAATAAAGGACAGGGCTATTTCAGTTGTGGTTGGTTGTTTGGCGCAGAGCATAAGTTCGACTTCGATGCGCTATTCTCTATGTTGTCAGATCTAACGGCCGAGCGTGTAAAAGCTGTCGTGAACACCGACCAAGGTTGCTACGCATTCAATGTGGCGAATCAAGTCGTGTCTGTGAACGAAATTACGCTTGATGGCTTTGAATCTCGACTGGAAGTGATCGACTCGCAGCTCATGCCATGGGGCGATCTCGAGCAGATTCTACTCAAGCTGTGTGGCATCAAATAGCCCTGTTTTTGCTGTTTGAACCAAGGATCTTGGTGTTTACCTCGTTGAAGGCGGGATAAACACCAGATTAAATGAGAAAGTTTGCGTTATATCACGATAAATGTGAGATAAATCACTCTAATTACTTTATAGTGCTCGGCTGAAATAAGAATGTAGGCTGTCTGCTTAAGGAACCCGTAACAATGTCATTTTCCTCTCAAGGTTTTGCTCCTGAATTAGTCAAAGCGTTGACTGAGTGTGGTTATGAAAAACTCACTCCAATTCAACAAAAAGCGATTCCAATGGCTCGTAAAGGCCATGATATTTTTGCTACTGCTCAAACCGGTACGGGTAAAACAGCGGCATTTTCATTGCCTGTTATCCAACACCTTTTGAACAGCGGTAAAAAGGCGTCTAGAGGAACGGCTCGCGGCCTTATTCTTGCTCCAACTCGTGAGCTTGCTGCGCAGATCGCTCAAAACATTAAAGACTACGTTAAATACACAGATCTAAGTGTTTCTGCGGTTTACGGTGGTAACAAGATGTCTTCACAAGTTCGTCAACTAGAACTGGGTGTGGATATTTTGGTTGCAACACCTGGCCGTTTAGAAGAGCACTTAGAAGCGGGTAACGTGTCTATTGCTAACCTAGAATTTCTAGTATTTGATGAAGCTGACCGTATCCTTGATATGGGCTTTATCAATGCCGTTCGTAAGATCATGTTGGATGTAGAAACATCACCGCAAATCATGATGTTCTCTGCAACGACTTCTACTCAGTTAAACCAACTGTCTGTTGATATTCTGCGTAAACCAAAACGTATTAGTGTTGAGCGCGAAAACTCAACGGCTGCTACTGTCGGCCACGTGGTTTACCCAGTGGATCAAGAGCGTAAAACAGAACTGCTTTCTGAGCTGATTGGTCGTAAAAACTGGCGCCAAGTGCTTGTTTTTGTTAACTACAAAGAAACAGCGAACGATGTAGTTAAAGAGCTTAAGCTAGATGGCATTAAAGCAGTACTGTGTCACGGTGATAAAGCGCAAAGTGCTCGTCGTCGTGCTCTAGACGATTTTAAAGAAGGTAAAGCGCGTGTAATGGTAGCAACCGACGTTGCGGCTCGTGGTCTTGATATCGAAGACTTACCACACGTAATTAACTACGACATGCCTTTCCTAGCAGAAGACTATGTTCACCGTATTGGCCGTACAGGTCGTGCAGGTAAGCAAGGTCACGCTGTCTCTTTCGTTAACCGCGAAGAAGAGCTGACTGTCGTTCAAGTTGAAAAACTGATTCAACAGCGCATTCGTCGTGTTGAACAACCGGGTTATGAACCGAAGAAACGTGATGCTTACATCGAGAAGCTGAACACTAAATCGGCTTACAAAAACCGTCAGGGTCGTAAGAACAACGCGAACGAAGAGCCACAAGATCAAGCAAGCGCTGAACGTCGTTTGACTATGATGAAGCGAATTAAAAACCGTCGTAAGTAATTACGGTTGGTGATTGAAAAGAGCCACTGTTATGTGGCTCTTTTTGTTTGTATTGATCGCAATATTGTTTATTGTCATTACTGCTTCGTTTCAACCTCGCTTCATTTCAAGCCCGATCAAGAAACAAGAACTAATAAATAAAAACAAGTCGATAAGGTAATAATATGGATAGCGCACTACTTTGGGCTTTTATTCCCACGTTTTTCTTCGTGTCAATCACGCCCGGTATGTGTATGACTTTGGCGTTGACACTTGGAATGAGTGTTGGATACAAGCGTACATTATGGATGATGATCGGTGAACTGGCTGGTGTCGCTGTGGTTTCTATTGCCGCGGTATTGGGTATCGCTTCGATCATGTTGAATTACCCATGGCTATTTACGGGCTTTAAATTTGTTGGTGCGGGTTACCTGTTTTATTTAGGCGTTCAGATGTGGCGTTCGAGAGGCAAACTGGCGATCAGTACTGACAACCAAACAACAAAAGTCAGCAATGATTGGGACTTGGTGGTTCAAGGTTTTGTCACTGCAATTGCGAACCCAAAAGGCTGGGCGTTTATGATTTCTTTGCTGCCTCCTTTTATTAACAGCAATAAAGACTTAGCACCGCAGTTGTTCATTCTCGTGTCAATCATTCTGGTTTCTGAGTTTGTTTGCATGACCTTATACGCGACAGGCGGAAAGAGCTTAAAGCATATGCTGGGCAAAGCCGACAATGTTAAGTTGATGAACCGCATTGCAGGTACGTTGATGATGGGCGTTGGTGTTTGGTTGTTCGTGAGCTAATTCTGGTTAGCCTACAACGAGCAGAGATCCCCGACTCAGTCGTTCCTCCTTCTCGAGGGTGACGCGTACGTGGGATGATGACGACTTAGGATTACGGTGAGTTTTGAAAATTCGGATTCTTACTTAAACCGAAGAATGCATAGAATATAAAAAGAGCGATAGGGCATTTGGCCTTATCGCTCTTTTTGATTTTACTTAGCTAACGAACAGAGACTAGATAACAGAAATGTTTCTGATCTTAGCCTGCGTTGTATATTTAAACCGCGATTTCACCGCCGTCTTCTCGACGAATCACAACCGTAGATGCTCTTGGGCGGACTTTGCCTTGAGTTTGTGCGGTTGCATCTTCAGACGATGGCCAGTTTGCCGGGTGTTGAATGTTCACAAACAGTGACTTGAAATCTGGGCTGATGGTAAAGCCAGTCACTTCACAACCGTTTGGACCCACAAAGAAGCGTTTAAGCTGTGCTTGGTTGTTTGCATCAATCACCGCACTGTTGCCGTTGTCATCCGTTAACTGAGATGGAACCACTGCCAGCATTTGGTCATTGGTGTAGCCAGTTACTTCGTCTGCGCCGTTATCTGTCTGAATCCACAAGATGCCACGAGCATCAAACGCTAAGCCGTCAGGGCTCGCGAACTGGTTCATGTCTGTTAGACCAGAGCGGTTAATAGACTTGTCTTCCACTGCTGGTGAACCAAATACGAAGATATCCCAATCGAACTCGCTTGCCGTTTTGCCTTCATCCCAACGGATAACATGACCGAACTTGTTGTCTACGCGAGGGTTCGCAGAGTTCGCTTCTTTACGCTTGTTGTTATTAGTCAGCGTTAGGTAAGCCGTACCCGTCATTGGGTCAACAGAGCACCATTCAGGGCGATCCATTGGCGTTGCACCAACAAGGTCGGCAGCGCCCGCTGTATTGATGATAAGCGCTGCTTGAGAGTCAAATGAATCACCTAGCTTGCCGCCGTTTGTAGTCTTGCTGCCCAACGTTAGTGGTAGCCACGTACCTGAACCGTCATCGTTGAACTTAGCCACATACAGCGTGCCTTTATCCATGTACTTGTCACCCGCACTTAGGCGATTACTCGGCTCTGCGTCACGCGGGTCCCATTTCTCTTCAGAAACGAATTTGTATAGGTATTCAAAACGAGAATCGTGACCAGAGTAGAATACGATCGGCTCGCCTTCGGTCAACTTACCAAACGTACAGCCTTCGTGACGGAAACAACCCAGTGCAGAACGTTTCTTAGCGCGAGAGTTTGCTGTGTATGGGTCGATTTCAACAATGTAGCCGTGACCGTGTGCTTCGTTACGGTAATCGTCCATTGCTGACTCACCTGTTGGTGTTACGTCAAAGCGAGCAAATTCGTCTAGGCGTTCTTGTTTGTCACCAGAAAGCGTGTCCCAACCGTAACGTGTTTTGTCGGTAGCGATACCAATACGTTCTTGCGCTGGTGTTGTCTCGCCTTTGTTAACGAAATAACCCGGCCAGTTTTCTTCACACGTTAGGTAAGTGCCCCATGGTGTGTAGCCATTACCACAGTTGTTCAACGTGCCACGAGCTTGGCTGCCGTCTTGTGAGAACTTGGTTTTGGTAAATTCACTGTGTGCAACAGGACCAGACAGATCCATTACGGTCGCGCCTGTGTAGCGGCGGTTCAGAGGATCGTTATCGACCATCACCCATTGGTTGCCTTCAAGTTTTACACGAACCACACTCACGCCGTGTGCGTTGATCTCTTTACGTACTTCATCAAGGCTAGGGCGGTTGCCTTCATCGTATGTAGGACCATTAGCGTGCAGTGCTTTTTGGTCGATGTATTCGTGATTAATCACCAACAAACCGTCGTTGCTGTTGCCATTAAGCGGGAAGAAGTGCATGCCGTCGTGGTGCATGCCCAGTGAGTTTGCTTGATCTTGTGCGTTGTTGGTTCCATCTTTTAACCAAGCATTGCCTTGCTTGTTAAGTGGAGTACCCCAAGGAACCAATACTTGTGCTGTATAGCCTTTTGGCACAACGACACTGTCTGTCAGTGAGCCTTTAACCGATTCGAATGCAAGTGTAGCAGTGCTTTTTTGCGGTGCGCTAGATGATGCTGTCGCCGCGTGCGCTGTGCTGTGGCCTGCTAAACCAAAAGCACCAAACGCCGTCATTGCACTGATGCCTAAACCGCCTTTGAGAACATTTCTTCTTGAAAGGTTCGCATCTAAAACTTCTTCGAAGGGTTTGTTTTTGCTCTTATTAAAACGAGTGCTATCAAATGTTTCCTTGCTCATCTTTACTGCTTCCTATTGGCTGATTTTATTATTCGTTATTCATGACTTACCCACCTACTAACTAATTGGTTAATAAGTTGGGTCAATGTGTGACTAATCGTGAAGCAGTTAAGTGACAGATTTTTATAGATTTGATTAAGGTTTTGTTTCTGTAGCACGATTTTTGCCATTAACACCCTTGTGTAATACAAAACTCTTGGGGATTGATGTGGAACTGTGTATAAATGCTTTATCAAACGAAAAGAGAGGCAGTTATGAAATTAGATAAAATCGAAAACAAAAATCGTCGCCTACGCAAAAAGCTATACCTAGGTGAATTCGCGATTCTGGGTTTTGAAGTAAGCTGCAAGACATCGATTACTGATTTTGATCAATACGATGTGTTCATTGATGAGTTCATTGATTTCATCGACAGCATCGGTCTGTGCTTTGGTGGCGGCGGCCTTGAGCTGTTTGAAGGTTTCTTATGCTCAATTGAGCGCTACCGTTCAGTAACAGAAGCAGAACAACTGCAAGTTGCTCAATGGCTTGAAGCTCGTGCTGAAGTAAGCAAAGTGGAAGTTAGCGAACTGATTGACGCAAACTACGCGTTCTAATTTGATGTTGTGTTGTTAGCTCGATTGAAAGGCCAAATACGGCTTAGGAAAGAGTAACAACAGTACGCTAGAATAAAGGCCGAATCGTTAAATCGATTCGGCCTTTTTGCGTTTTATTCGTTCCATTTCTATTCTTTATCTTCTTTTCTATCCCTTCTGACGTAAATGATAAATTGATATTTTTCGATTAAATATTAGTACTTTATCGCTATTTTTATTTGCAGTAATAAGTTTGGATAAACTTGTGAGAGTTTTATGAGAATTCAATGAAGTTGCTGATAGATTTGATCGTCATTCTTAGAGTCAACAACACCACAGTTCGTTCTGGCAAAGGTAACGGTATATCGCTGTTATTCGTTTTGTTGGCAACGATAGGACTCGATAAAGGATGGAATCAAAATGAATAAACGTACTCAAATCAGCTTAGTGATCAGCTCGGCTATGTTGGCCTTCGGAGCGGCTCAAGTTCAGGCTGCTGAGCTTGAAGTCACTGTCACTAATGCAACGAAAGGGATCTACTTTACGCCTATCTTAGCGGCGGCTCATGACTCAAGCTTGTTCATGTTTAGAACGGGTGAAACGGCTTCTTCGGAACTAGAGTCCATGGCCGAAGGTGGCGATATTTCAGGTTTATCTGGTGTCATTGCCAACGCGGGAGGCGTGGTGGTTGAGAACCCAGCGGCCGGCATCCTCAATCCAGGCGTCGCAACTACGTTTGATATCAGTACTGGTGATTTAGAGTACCTATCATTGGGTGCAATGTTGCTGCCGACAAACGACGGCTTTGTTGGTCTAGATAGCTGGAAGATCCCAACTCAAGCGGGCACCTACAAAGCGACTCTAAATGGTTATGACGCAGGCACAGAAGCCAATGATGAGCTGGCGGGCAGTATGCCGAACCCTCCATTCATTACCTTTGGCGCTGGTGGCACAGGTGTAGAAACGGCAGTATCAAACGCTAAGGTTCATATTCATCCAGGTAACATTGGTGATGGTGATGCGGCGGGCGGCATCAGTGACCTCGATAGCAGTAGCCATCGATGGTTAAACCCTGTTGCAACTATCACCATTGTTGTGAAGTAAGGGGGATGTATGAAAGCTAGAATTCTATTTATCGCTGCATCAGTAGCTGTGTTAGCGGGTTGTCCGGACGATGACGACGATTACTATCGCTATGATGTGAGTGTTACTAACCTCACCCCCAATCAACCAATGTCACCACTCGCGGTGTTGACTCACAATACGAATTTTGATCTGTTTGAAGTTGGGCAAAGTGCCTCTGTCGATCTGGAATACTTGGCGGAAGGGGGTAGTAATGCACAATTGCTTGCGCTCAGTGACAGTGACGCCAATGTTTATCAAGGCATCTCAGGCAATGGACTGATTCTTTCAGGTGAGCAAGACACGGTGTCGATTCGTGTCGACCCAAATCAAGAAGGGTATATCTCAGTTGCTTCCATGTTGGTGAACACCAATGATGCGTTTGTCGGCGAATCCGGATTATCGCTCAAGTCATTAGCGGTGGGTGATACCTTTACCATGAACATGAATGTTTGGGATTCGGGAACTGAGCTGAACGATGAGCTTGCTGCAACCATTCCGGGACCAGCAGGCGGTGGTGAAGGTTTTAATACCACACGAGACGACACCGATATAGTGAGTTTTCACTCTGGCGTAATCAGCCAAGATGATGGCCTTACGACTTCTACTTTAAGTGCAAATCATCGTTTCCTTAACCCCGGTGCAAGAATCACCATTACTCGAACTCAGTAACAGGTTGAAAGCACGATGAAAGAATTCCTGCTCTGTTCCGGTCAATTGAAAGGTGGGCGGACTCAGAATAGAGCAGGGATCATGAATAGTGCTGCGGTAAATTTGATGGCAAACATATTGTTGGTTGAAGACGATGATGACTTGGCTGAACTGGTGCAGATGCATCTTAAGTTCCAAGGGCATAACGTAATCAGAGCTAATGTGATTGAAAAGGCTCAGGCGCTCTATAAAGAGGGTCATTTCGATTTGATCGTACTGGATCGTGGCTTACCAGACGGTGACGGACTCGATTTCTGTCGAATGTTGCGTCAGCAAGAGGATTGGACGCCAGTACTCATGCTAACCGCAAGAGACGCTGAGTTAGATAAGGTGTCAGGCTTAGAAGCCGGTGTTGATGACTACATAACGAAACCTTTCAGCGTTCTCGAGTTTCAAGCAAGAGTGAGGAACGTGCTTCGCCGTTTAAGCCATGTCGAATCAGCGACTCAAGAGGTTGTGACAGCAGAATCGATTATGAATTTTGGTGTGCTCACTATTCAACCTGAACGCCATCAGGTGTCACTCAATAACCAAGACGTACCGCTGACAGCTACCGAGTTTACCTTACTTCATTTCTTAGCAACCCGCCCGGGGCGTGTGTATAGCAAAGACGAGCTGCTCGATCATGTTTGGAATACTCATCACTCTGGCTATCACCATACCGTGTGTAGCACAGTCAACCGTCTAAGAACCAAGCTTGCGATGCCGAATAGTGATGATGATTTCATTAAAACCGTTTGGGGTGTTGGTTATAAGTTTGAGTCGAAAGCTTAGGCCTATGTGTCGCGTCCGAAGTTTACTAAAAGGCCAGTAAGACCTAAGAGCCATCGAGGAGAGAACATGAGTTTCAAATCGCGTTTAGTGTTGTTCACCAGTTTGTGGTTTCTGCTCGTGAGTGTGGTGATTGCTTATACCTATAATTGGCAAAAAGAGACCATAGAACAAAGAACTAAGCAGAGCTTACACAAAGAGCTCGCGGTTCATATGCGCGATGATAACCCTCTGATGATAGGGACTGACTACAACCCCAAAGCCCTTAAATCCATATTTCATACCTTGATGTTGATTGGTCCCGATTTCGACATTTATTTTCTCGACAGCCAAGGAAATATCACGACGCACGCTGCGCCAGAAGGCACTGTGTTGGCAAGCCAGATAGACTTAGCACCCATTAGACAATTTTTAAATGACGAGCCTTATCCGATTCTTGGCGAAGACCCTATCAATCCTGATTCTCGTAAGGTGTTTTCCGTTGCTGCGATTGAAGAGTTGGGTTCAACAGTTGGGTATCTGTATGTGTTGATTGGCAGTAATCGCCATACCGTGATTGCTAATTCGCAAGTCGACACACCTTATATGGCGCTAGCAGGACTTATGCTGATCTCTATCTTAGGTTTTGCGATTGGGGCTTACCTGCTCGTGAAGCGCAGCCTCTTAAACCCTATCGAAGAAGTTACAAACAAGCTGCAACAACAAGCAGAGCAAGATTTTCGATTGGACCCGAACTTCATTCATCAAGTACCAGAATTGGTGCCGATTGCACGCTCGTATCAGTTGATGGCGAAGCACATTCAACAGCAATTTTTGCAACTTGAATATCAGTCGTCACATCGAAGACAAAGCTTATTACAGCTCAGTCATGATTTGAAAACGCCATTGTCGAGTGTATTGGGGTATCTAGAAACGTGGAGGATTCAAAACCCACATTCGGATCCACTCATAGATGTGGCATATCGCAATGGCAACAAGTTATCTGAACAGCTCCATTCGCTGTTAGATAGCGCCAAGAAAGATAACCCGGTACCCACATATCAATACGCTTCAATCGATTTCAATGGGCTGATGAGCGAATGCTTAGAAACGATACAAAGCAAATATCGCCATAAAAATGTTGAGTTGAACATTAATATGCCTATTGGAATCAAGGCTGTGGGTGACAGTGATCTGCTTGAGAGGTTGATTTTGAATCTGTTAGATAATGCATTGAGGCATAGCCCAAGTGGCACTGTGGTGTCGTTAGATGTTGGTTTTGAAGCGGATTCCAAACGGGTGAAGGTGGTGATTCATAATGAGGTTGAACTGGAAGCGCCGAATGGTTCTTTGGGAATAGGAACCAAGATCGCGCAGTCGATACTGATGTTACATCACAGCGTGCTAGAAACAACAAAGGCAGAGAACTCCTTTCAGCAAAGCTTTTATTTGCCTTCGGTATAGCTCTGTCTGCCTTCGTTTAGCTCGATGTATACTTACGTAGAACTAACGTTAAGCGTCTTTACTGTCTTCGTTGCCTTCGTTCACTTTCGCGTAGAAGTGAAGTAGCTCAGTTAATTCTTTAACCCAGCCAAACGCATCTTTAGGTGCGTTCTTTAAGATCTTTTCTACTTTCTCACAGTGCACTTCGATTGCGATTGCTTCTTCAAGGTTGAAAGAAATTGAGTAGAAGTGCCAAAGCAGTAGGCGAGTCATTCGCTCGATGTTCTGTTGCGAGTTATCCGACTCTGAGAAGGCTAGGTTTACTTCACCAAGCGCGATAGCTGTCATTCGAAGCATTGCGTCAAATTTCGCTGATTGCATGCGTTCTTCGCTGGTGACTTCTTCTTGCTCGAACGTAAACAATTCCGTCATTGCATCTTCAGGTACAAGGCGATGAATCATTCTTAAACTAAATTCTTCTAGTTCATGGCGAGGCATGGTGATTAAGCAATTTAAGGTGTAGTCGCGTTGCATGGTGTTCTCTTGGATCTGCAAAAAGGTCGGACAGTTTAATGGAGAAGCGAGCTCAGAAAAAGCAGATTTTAGATAAGCCTACGTTTGTGGGCTTATCTGTGTACTACAAGCCCTAAAATCGATGCTTAGGGGAACTGTATTTAGGTTTGAACGCAGTATCAGGCTTTGCTGTGGCTTGGCGGTTGGTACTGCATCGACTGGTCGTTTCTCATGAATATGTTGCTCGCGACCAAACTGCCGATGCAAATAGAACCAAGGGCGAGCCAAGTCATCGCATCAGGAATCTCGTTGAATAGTGGGATCGCCAACAAGGTCGCCACTGCGGGTGTTGCACTGCCAAAAGCGGCAGAGCGTTCAGCCCCTAAGGTATTAACCGCATAAAGGTAAGTGAACGCAGCGATTAAACCCGCCCCAACGCCTTGCACTGTTGAATGAACGGCAAGCTCCGTGAAGGGCCAATTAGCGATTGGTGTGTCCATTAGGTGGCTTGGGAGGGTTCCAGTCAGAATTAGGACGAGTAAAAGCAAAGTAGAACAGAGAGAAATAAAACCGGCACTGACTAACGCATTAAGATTAGCGACACGGGCTGAGATGGTGAACATCGCCCACATTAAGCTTCCGCATAAAAACAATAAATGACCTTTGGTGTATTCAAAGTTGAAGCTGCTTAAGCTACTTCCTAAAAACAACAGTATACCGAGTAAAACCAAACCTAAACCAACAACACGGTGTCGGCTGAGTGGTTGCTTAAAAAAGAGTACCGCAATTCCTGTGACGAACAGAGGGAGCGTGCCCGGAACAAGAGCACTGCCATGTGAGACCGGAACAAACTGCATGGCCGTTCCCGCAACAAGCAGATAAGGCAATCCGCTACCGACAAACATACCCGTTAGATACCGTTTAGGGACGACGGCAATTGCGCTGCGTGCTTTCCACATCAAAGGCAATAACACCAAAGCCGGTATGAGAAATCTTGTGAGAGCGATATCGGCAGGTGTTAAATCTGAATTTGCGCCGCCTTTAAGAGACAGGAAAAAGCTCGCCCAAATGAGTAGGGTGACAGTAATAGATAAGTAGCCAAGATTCATAATATTGAAGGAGAGTGGGTGATGACTCATTATGGAACAGTTGTTGTGCCACAGGTTGGCAAGTTTTGGCCTAACTTGAACTATCGTTGATGATTTCTGCTAATATTCACCAAATAATTAACGGATTTAACTAATGTTTGGCATTTACTATGGATAGAATTGATAGACATCTTCTCGAACTGCTACAAAAAGATGGCAGGTTAACCACGGCTGAACTTGCTGATGAAGTGGGTTTATCACCTTCGCCTTGTGCAAGACGAGTCAAAAGGCTAGAAGAAAAGGGCATTATTGACGGTTATCGTGTGAGCTTGTCACGAGAACAAGTCGGCATCGCAATGAGTGTGTTTGTTGAGGTGAGCCTAAACAACCACCAAGAAGTGTCGATAGATAAGTTTGAGGCGGCTGTTGTAGAGATGGAAGAGGTGATCAGTTGCCACGTTGTATCTGGGGCTTATGACTATTTGCTAGAAGTGGTTAGCCCGAACTTGATGGCCTACGAGGCATTTACAAGAAAACTTCAAAGGCTCTCTAACGTCAAAGATATTCATACCCACCTTGCGATAAGACAAGTAAAAGGCAATGCACCACTGCCAATTTATACCGATTAAGCCAAACTCTGAGCAGTAACACGAAGGCAGAATGAGCTGAAAACGAAATGGTTTACTCCTGAAGTAGAAGCGCGGTCAATATCAAAAATCATCCATTAAGTGTCAGGCTTCAGGCAATAAAAAACGGAGCACCTCGTGAAAGGTACTCCGTATATGATAGGTGCAAAACTTAGTGATACTTAAAGTTAGAGATTGAACAATCCCCAGTTTGTGCATTAATTCTGAATGAAAAAGCATGTGAATGGTAATCCACGCCGTCATTCCAAATTGTCTCTCCAAATATCTTACATAGCTCTAGCTCACTTACTGAACCGAACTCTTCCATGTGTTTAGCTACAGATAAAAGTTTACCTCTTATCTCTGCAGTCCATTCCGTGTTACTCAAGCAGTTGAAAGCCATAGTCTTTTGCATATTACCTAGCCAAAATGTTTCTTGTTATTAAGTTATATGAAGATTCATGATAACAATTTTCTGGCGTTTGTAAATCTATTTTGTGATGAATATCTCACATAATCGCTTGCATTGGTCGGAAATTGAACTTCATTGTTGATAGATAGCACATTACTTTTACAACCTATTGATAAAGCTTTGATTAACGAGTTCTTAGAATATTATGAATGGGATTGAGCATATTTATCGGAAAAGTCCAGTCGAACGAGTGAGAGAATCTAATGGTGATTTCAGTTTGATGCATCGTTTGCTGGTTGGTTTATGTGGCGCGCTTCATCAATCATCGTCGCTTCTCTGCGGTATTTTGAAGACAGCTGACGGAATTTTTCACTGAGTGTATGGAGATCTCGGGAGAGTGATTGTGAGCTTTGTACGTGCACCTTTGCGCTTTCTGCCTGGCGCGGGAGTCTTGCTTTGGTGCAGTGTTTGGCGACGGCTTGCCATGAATACGCTAGAGAGTCAGCGCCTTCAAGTTCACTAGACACAACATACGCCTGTTGTAGCAAAACCTCGGAGACGTCATACGCGGTATTCATATGACTATTGAGCTGCACATTAAACCTTTCTTCGTACTTTGCCCAAAGCTCAATGATCTGCTTTTCATTAAAGTGTTTAGATAACAATGTCTGTGACTCATAGGTTGAAAGAACTTGGTTGAACTCTTTGGTGTACTGACTATAGCGACCTTCAAAAGAGAGCTGACGATCCAACAGTGTTTGCCAGTTTTCACGGTCACAATGATTCGCTAGAGCGACATTGGCACTCAAAGTTACGCTTACAATGATAACTTTCCCCCAAAAACTCATGACTTTCCTCTACTTACCGTGCGCTCTATTGAGAGTATAGATGAGCAGCAGCATGAGTTGATGTACACTTGAGACATACCTATAACGGAAGAGCTGGTGGATTTGATGAAAAAAGCGCTGATCGCTTTACTTGTGTTGTTGATATTGGGCGGAGGGGGAGGAGCGGCATACTACTTCTTAGTCATGAATAAAGACCCAATCCCACAAGAGAAAACGGAAGAGCCGGCGTTAGAAGCTACCGAGCAATCTGAATCTGACCTCGTACCCATCATGGATCTTCAGCCTGAACCAGAGCAGACGGAATTTTACGTTTTGGAGAGAAAGCTAGAAGTGGTCGAGCAACCTGAAATTGATGGCTTGATAACGGATTACCTCTACAAAGGGGAAAAGGTGGAGGTACTCGAGAAACAGGGAGAATGGGCTCGTATCTCAGACTATATTGTCCTTAAAGATGGCGGCCCACAGACGGCGGAATGGGTCTCTATGTCAGGCTTATCGAATGATGAAGTCATTATTTCGGAAAAAGAAAGCAAAGAGATATTGGATTCCTATTTGGTTAAGTCTGATGATCTCAAGATCCATCAAGAAAAATTCCGTAATTCGGTGGCTAAACTGATCTCTGAGGGGGAGTGTGCCCCAAGTGATTTTGAAGAATTAGGCGGATGGGTGAAATCTGTTAAGTACAGCAATCGAGATGTATATTTTATTTATTGTGGTGGGTTGTCCCTTGAAAACAAAATTTATCTTGATGTAAATACAAATGAAATATTTACGAAGTAAGATCCCACGCTCTATTTAATAATGCTATTTACTAAAGCCCACTCATAGGTTGAGTGGGCTTTTTTGTCTATCCATAATGTTCATCTTTCCCATTTAGAACGTTAATTATATCGAAGGTTATATAGAATCATTAGGAACCATTTATTAATGGCTAATAAGAGTTTTGTTATTATTCTCGTGATCAATCATTTCAAATTCCCACATTGCATTATTCTTGAAACAAGCTGAGAGATATAGATTTATCTCGTATTAACAAAGGCTTATCTGCTTGGTGATAAAAGTAAAATTAAACAAACCTTATTAATATCAGAGTCTTGCGTTGATTTACATAATCGTAACATTTCATTGGTTTTGGGATGCAAGTCTAGTTTTTAATCATAATACGAAAATATTTTATATTTGTAATAATAATTTTTGATTTTGAGTTGTAGGGTTTAATTAAAGCAAAACGTAAAGTTTAATTATCAACTAAGACATTATCTTATTAACATCATTGTTATTTAATTGCTTGTAAGGGATGGAACCATTAATGAAAAAGCTTGCTTTAATTACAGGGTCAAAAGGCGGTATCGGCTCAGCAATTTCCTCTAAATTAGTTGCAGACGGCTATCGTGTTATCGCGACTTATTTTACTGGAAATTACCAATGTGCCTTGGATTGGTTTAACGAAAAACAATTCACCGAAGATCAAGTGAGATTGTTTGAATTAGATGTTACCAATACTGCGGAATGTGCGCTGAGCTTAAGCAAGTTGTTAGAAGAAGAAGGCACGGTGGATGTGCTGGTCAATAACGCAGGTATTACACGTGATAGCGTCTTTAAAAAGATGGATGCCGAAGCGTGGAAAGATGTGATTGAAACGAACTTAAACAGTTTGTTCAACGTGACTCAACCTTTGTTCGCTCCTATGTGTGAAAAGGGTAACTGCCGTGTCATCAACATCTCTTCCGTCAATGGTCTTAAAGGTCAATTTGGACAGACTAACTACTCAGCAGCGAAAGCTGGAATGATTGGTTTTTCTAAAGCTTTGGCTGCAGAAGGCGCTCGTAGCGGCGTAACCGTGAACGTGATTGCCCCTGGCTACACAGCAACTCCTATGGTTGAGCAAATGAAGCCTGAAGTACTGGATTCAATCAAGAACCAAATTCCGATGAAACGCTTAGCAACACCTGTTGAAATTGCAGACGCAGTGGGCTTTTTAGCGAGTGAATCTGGCGCGTACATTACAGGCGAAACATTGTCTGTGAATGGCGGCTTGTACATGCAGTAATTGGCGAAACTGAAGGGGTTGGAATGATGGAAAAAGTATTTATTGTTGCGGCTAAGCGCACTCCTATTGGTGCATTTACCGGGTCGCTAAAAAACGTATCTGCGGGTGAACTGGCTGGCGTTGCGATCAAAGGTGCACTTGAGTCTGTCGATCTTTCGTTAGATGCGATTGATGAAGTAATCGTCGGCAACGTGATTTCGGCAGGTCAAGGCATGGGGGTTGCTCGTCAGGCTTCCATCTATGCAGGGCTTCCTGAGGAAACACCAGCATACGGCGTGAACATGATTTGCGGCAGCGGAATGAAATCAGTGATGGACGCAGCGGCGCACATCAAAGCACAAGATGCTGAAGTGGTTATTGCTGCTGGCGTTGAAGTGATGTCACAAATTCCTTTTGTGGTACCAGCGAGCGTTCGTAATGGTCACAAAATGGGTGACATCTCAATGAAAGACTTACTGGTTGGTGATGGCTTAACCGATGCGTTTAATCACTACCACATGGGCATGACCGCTGAAAATATCGCGAACACGTTGAATATTTCGCGCCTAGCTCAAGATAACTATGCCTTAGAAAGCCAACAAAAAGCCGTTGCTGCGATTGAGGCGGGTAAGTTTAACGAGCAAATCGTGCCTGTAGAAGTTAAGCAGCGCAGACAAACCGTCACTTTTGATACCGATGAGTATCCGAAGTCAGACGCGACATTCGAAGGTCTGCAAAAGCTTCGTCCAGCTTTTGACCGTGAAGGGTCTGTTACGGCAGGTAACGCTTCGGGCATCAATGATGGCGCGAGTGCAATCATCTTAGCCTCAGAGAGTGCAGTAGCGAAATACGGACTGACACCACTGGTAGAGCTAACGAGCTACGCACAGTCTGGATTAGATCCAAAGATTATGGGTTTAGGCCCAGTAGAAGCCGTTTCTAAAACGCTTGATAAGGCGAATCTCACTCTAGAAGAAGTAGATTTGTTTGAATTGAATGAAGCGTTTGCAGCACAAGCTCTTGGCGTAATGTACCAATTGTCAGAGCAGCATGACTTACCGCTTGATGAGTTCAAGCCAAAGGTCAATGTGAATGGTGGTGCAATCGCGCTTGGCCATCCTTTAGGTGCTTCAGGCAATCGAATTATTGTTTCACTCATCCATGAAATGCTTGAACAGAAAACGACTTATGGCGTTGCTTCACTCTGTGTGGGTGGGGGAATGGGAACCGCTGTTTTGCTAAAAGGTATTGAAGGTTAGAGCCTGATATATCGGTAGCAAGCTTAAATATCGGATCAGCTTTTCAAAGCATCGCGAGTTAATCGATGAGCGTTGGCTGAAACGATAGTGACACAAATTTATTAAACTATGTATTCATCAGGAGTTACTTATGTACACGGATATTTTCAAAACAATTACTGACCAAACTGAAAAGCAATTTGAACCGTACTTAAAGTTCAACAAGTTGGTTGCAAAGAACGTCCAAACGATGACAGAACTGCAAATGAATGCAATGCAGACTTACACGAACATGGGTCTTGCGCAAATGAAAGCAGTGACTGAAATCAAAGACGTGACTAGCCTAACGGCGTTCAACAGCCAGCAACTAGCAGCGCTAACTCAATTGTCTCAACAGATGATGAGTGATAGCTCAAAAATGCAAGCTGCTGCAAAAGAGTTCAAAGAAGATGTTGAAACACTAACAACTGAAAACTTGAAAACAGTTACACCTGCATAAATAAAATCGCCATCGAGTCAGCACAGTGTTTACTGTGAGGCTCGGTGGCGATTTTCCGATTATTGGAGTCATGTTATGTTTCAACACTTCTTTTCGGACTACCTTGTTAAACTTCAACAAACAAACCAGCAATGGTGGGAAAACTTTGAACAAAACAAGGAAGCCGCGCAATCTCCCCTAAACCAAGCGATGCAAGAGTTGAATTTTGATGATGCGTCAAAAATCTTCGAGCAAGCCGCTAACCAACCCGCCGTTCTCCTTCAGTTACAATCCCAGTGGTGGGAACAGCAACTTAAGATTTGGCAAAATGCCGCACTGATGGGTAATACCGAAAGCGTCATTACTGAAGAGCGCAGTGATAAACGCTTTATTGATGAAGCGTGGAAAAATGACCCGTTTTACAGCTTTATCAAGCAGTCTTATTTGTTATTCAGCAAAAGCTATATAGACACCATTAATTCAATCGAAGGCATAGACGAGAAAACCAAGGAACGTGTGGCGTTCTTTTCACGTCAGGCTATCAATGCTCTTTCTCCTAGTAACTTCATTGCGACTAACCCAGAGTTGATGAAGCTAACGCTTGAGCGCAATGGTGAGAACTTGCTAGATGGGCTAGAGCAGCTACAAGCTGACGTTGAAGCGAGCGCGGATATCCTCAAGATCCGTATGACCAACAATAATGCCTTCCGATTAGGTGTTGATGTTGCGAACACGGAAGGTGATGTCGTTTTTCAAAATGATCTGTTCGAGCTTATTCAATACTACCCAAAAACACCTCAGGTGAACGCCACGCCTTTGTTGATCGTTCCTCCATTCATCAATAAGTACTACATTCTCGACCTTCGTGAAAAGAACTCAATGGTTCGTTGGTTGCTTGAGCAAGGGCACAGCGTCTTCATGATGTCTTGGCGCAACCCAGGTGAAGCGCAAAAAGACTTAGAGTTCGGTGACTATGTCACGGAAGGCGTAGCGAAAGCCGTGACGGCAATTGAAGATATCACGGGTAAAGAGCAAATCAATGCTGCAGGTTACTGCATTGGTGGTACTGTTCTCGCTTCAACGGTCGCTTACTATGCTGCTAAAAGAATGAAGAAACGCATTAAAACTGCGACCTTTTTTACGACTCTATTAGACTTCTCTCAGCCGGGAGAGGTTGGCGCATATATCAATGAAACGATCATTAACGCCATTGAGAAACAGAACGATGCTAAAGGATTCATGGATGGTCGTTCATTAAGCGTGACATTCAGTTTGCTTCGTGAAAACAGCCTGTACTGGAACTACTACATTGATAACTACCTAAAAGGCAGCAGCCCAATGGAGTTTGATCTGTTGTACTGGAACAGTGACAGCACTAACGTTGCAGCTAAATGCCATAATTTCTTGCTGCGTGAGCTTTACCTTGAGAATAAACTTGTTCAAGACAAAGGCGTGAAAGTAGGCGGTGTCTGGATTGATCTCAATAAGATAAAAATACCAAGCTACTTCATTTCAGCGAAAGAAGATCATATCGCGCTTTGGCAGGGGACTTACCGTGGTGCCTTGAATACCGGTGGCAACAAGACGTTCGTGCTTGGTGAATCTGGTCATATCGCGGGTATTGTTAACCATCCAGATAAGAAGAAGTACGGGTTCTGGCTGAATGACAACCTAGACGACTCGGCGGATGAGTGGCTAACTAATGCGACTCATAATGAGGGGTCTTGGTGGACACACTGGAATCAGTGGCTACAAGGTTTTGAAACTGACGAAAAAATCGAACCTTTCAATCAAGGCTCAGAGCTTAATCCTGTGATTGGCAAAGCGCCAGGCAACTATGTAAAACAGGTGCTGCCGATTGTCGATCAAGAGCAGGTTGATAAAGAGACCGCAGAGAAAGAAGCACCAGAAAACGAAGCTTAGGGCGTTAAGTCACATTCAATTATAAAGATACACAACGTCAGATAATAAAAAAGCCACTGAAATCAGTGGCTTTTTCGTATCAACTCATATCAGAATTATCTGGTAGAAGTTGATGGAATCTCGATTGTTAATCGATTTCTTTGTCTTTACCCATAGATAAAATCCAAAGAGATACGGCTGCAACACCTGCAAAGCCACCAAGAATGATAACTGGCATAGCGCTGTAACCTAGGATGTGCCAAATTACGCTTTCTAAAGTACTCATTCAATCGCTCCTTATTGCCAGCCTTCAACGCCGTGCATGTCTGGTAGTTTGTGTGCAATACCTTTGTGACAGTCTACACACGTTTTTTCACCAGAAGCTAGCGCAGTCGAGTGTTGTTTCGCACTACGGGGGCTCTGCTCTGAGAAGTCCATGTAATCGAACTGGTGACAGTTACGACACTCAAGTGAATCGTTCTTCTTCAATCGAGCCCATTCGCGTTCCGCTAGGTGAGCACGACGTGCTTTGAACTTTTCTTCAGTATTGATGGTTTTCGCAATAAAGTGTGCGTATAGCTCTTTAGATGCTTGAACCTTACGAACAATTTTATCTGTCCATTCATGAGGAACGTGACAGTCTGAACAGATAGCACGAACACCAGAACGGTTAGAGTAGTGAATTGTCTCTTGGATTTCAGCAACGATAGGTGCGTGACAGCCAGAACAGAATTCTTCCGTGTTGGTTGCCTCCATACCCGTGTTGAATGCACCCCAGAACAAAAGACCACCCGAGAAACCCAAGAACAAAACAACGCCTACGGCTGCTTTGCTTGGTGTCGCAAGTCTTTTCCAAAACGCTTTAAGTAATTTTATCATATATAGCCTCTCTTACAGTCCGGCTACGATTAACGCAGTGAATCTACAGGTTTGAACTCGTTCTCAACTAGTGGCTTAGCATTAGCTTGAGGTACGTGACACTGTAGACAGAAGTAACGACGAGGTGATACGTCTGCAAGTACCGCATCTTCACGGTTCATGTAGTGAGTTACACTCACTTTAGTAGCACCCATTTCTTTTGCGTTTTTCCAGCTGTGGCAAGAAAGACACTTGTTAGCGTTAAGAGAAACTTCATAGCTACGAATAGTATGAGGCACTAGAGGTGGTTGGTATACGTAGTCACTCTCAAGTACTTGGTCACGAGGGAACTTTTTGAAGTCATCTGCTGCGCGAGTTGCTTCAAGTTCACTTGCACCACGTAGAGATTCTACGCCACCAATGCCGCCTGGGTTATCCAGTTCAGCTTCAGCTTGAACTGCACCAGCTAGCAAAAGACCAGCTGATAGTAGGGCAGTAATCAGTTTTTTCATGGTTAATTTCTCCGCCTAAAGGCTAATTCTTTGAGTGGACTACTTCTTTCAAAAAGTAACGAAAAAAGCAGTCGCAATATTAAAAACGTCAGATCTACGAGCTAAGTGGTAAGAACATATTGTCCTTAAGCGACCTTAGTGATCTTAACTGGACACTTCTTGTAATCCGTCTGTTTAGACAGAGGATCCGTTGCATCCAAGATCAACTTGTTGATCAGAATTCTTGCATCAAAGAATGGTACGAATACCAAGCCTTGTGGTGGACGGTTACGACCACGAGTTTCAACACGAACGCGTACTTCACCACGTTTGTTTTCGATAAGAACTTCATCACCACGGCGAAGACCACGAGCTTTAGCATCAGCAGGGTGGATGTAACAAAGTGCATCCGGTACTGCTTTGTAAAGTTCTGGTACACGACGAGTCATAGTACCTGTGTGCCAGTGCTCAAGAACACGACCTGTACATAGCCACATATCGTATTCATCGTTTGGTACTTCAGGTGGCGCTTCGTATGGTGCATTGATGATCAGTGCTTTACCATCTGGTTTGCCGTAGAAGTCCCAATCAGAACCTTTCTTAGCATATGGATCTGAACCTTCTTTAAAGCGCCATAGTGTCTCTTTACCGTCAACAACAGGCCAACGTAGACCACGAACTTGGTGGTAGCGATCGTATGGTGCTAAATCGTGACCGTGGCCGCGACCAAAGGCTGCGTATTCTTCGAATAGACCTTTTTGAACGTAGAAACCTTGAGCTTGTGCATCGTCGTTAAGCTCTTGAGCTTCAGACAGTGGGAATGCATCAACGTTGCCGTTTTTGTAAAGCACGTCGTACATGGTTTTGCCACGGTACTCAGGCATTTTCGCAACCAGTTCTTCACCCCAAACTTCTTCAATAGTGAAGCGCTTAGAGAATTCCATGATTTGCCATAGGTCAGACTTAGCTTCACCTACAGTTTTCACTTGTTGGTACCATGCTTGTGTACGACGCTCTGCGTTACCGTAAGCGCCTTCTTTCTCAATCCACATTGCTGTTGGAAGGATGAGGTCAGCCGCTTGAGCTGTTGCCGTTGGGTACGGGTCAGAACATACAATGAAGTTATCTGGGTTACGGTAACCTGGCAGACGTTCAGTGTTGATGTTTGGACCCGCTTGCATGTTGTTGTTACACATTACCCAGTAAGCGTTGATTTTACCGTCTTTCAACATACGGTCTTGAAGAACAGCGTGAGCGCCGGGTACCGGTGGAATGGTGCCTTCTGGAAGTTTCCAGATATCTTCTGCAATTTTACGGTGTTTAGGGTTAGCAACCACCATATCGGCAGGTAAACGGTGAGCGAATGTACCAACTTCACGCGCTGTACCACACGCTGACGGTTGGCCAGTTAGTGAGAATGGGCTGTTACCTGGAGTAGAAATCTTACCTGTAAGAAGGTGGATGTTGTACACAAGGCTGTTCATCCATACGCCACGAGTATGTTGGTTCATACCCATAGTCCAAAGTGACATTACTTTGATGTTTGGATCGGCATATTGCTTAGCCAGCTTGATAAGGTCTTCTTGAGATACACCTGACATTTCAGACGCTTTCTCAACTGTGTATTCAGCAACAGACGCTTTGTAGTCTTCGAAAGAGATAGCAGTCATTTCGCCTGAGTTAGGGTTTGCGGCTGCTTTCTGTAGTGGATCATCGTCACGCAGACCGTAACCGATGTCTGTCGTTGCTTGCTTGAAGTTCGTGTGCTTGTTCACGAAGTCCCAGTTAACCGCATCGTTTTGGATGATGTAGTTTGCGATGAAGTTTGCGATCGCAAGGTCAGACTGAGGGTTGAAGATGTAACCCGTGTCTGCAAGCTCGAAAGAACGGTGGTAGTAAGTAGACAGTACGTTTACTTTAACGTGTGGGTGGCTTAGACGACGGTCTGTAATACGAGTCCATAGTACTGGGTGCATTTCTGCCATGTTTGAACCCCACAGTACGAATGCGTCTGCGTGTTCAAAGTCATCGTAACAACCCATTGGCTCATCAATACCGAAAGTGCGCATGAAGCCTACTACAGCAGAAGCCATACAGTGACGAGCGTTTGGATCTATGTTGTTTGAACGGAAACCCGCTTTCATCATCTTAACGGCTGCGTAGCCTTCCATTACTGTCCATTGGCCTGAACCGAACATACCAACACCTGTTGGACCGTTCTTCTTCAGTGAAGCTTTCCATTTCTCAGCCATCACGTCGAACGCTTTGTCCCAAGATACGGGTGCGAAATCACCATCTTTATGGAACTCGCCATCTTTCATACGAAGAAGAGGTTGTTCTAGACGGTCTTTGCCGTACATGATTTTTGAAAGGAAGTAGCCTTTGATACAGTTGAGGCCTTTGTTTACCGGTGCTTCTGGGTCACCTTGAGTCGCAACCACTTTGCCGTTTTGAGTACCTACTAGTACCGAACAGCCCGTACCACAAAAACGACAAGGCGCTTTATCCCACGTGATTTTTGTTTGATCAGAGCTAGCAATCAGGTTGGTTGCTGTTGCCGGTAGAGTTACACCTGCAACGGCTGCCGCTGATGCAGCTGCGTTTGCTTTCACAAACGCACGTCTTGTCATTTTCATACTTCACCCTCAAGTTGAGAATTGTTGCTTCCAGTTTCTAAATCCGTTTCGTCGAGTCCAGTTTCGATTTGGTGATAAACCAAAGCTGTCCCCAAAACGTTCTTAATGTTGTTTATTGCTTCGATGGTGTCCGTTACAAAACCTTGGTTTTCAGTTTCTAGGACCACGATGATTTTGCCTTCAGGGCTATCTCCGTAGATTTCAGCGTTATCGAATTGCTCGATCTCCGCTTTGATCTCATTTAGATGCTCAGGGCTCACATGCACGACTAAACTTGATATATGCACTTCATTTAGTGCCATAAATTGCTCTCGTTATTTTTGTTTTATGCATTACTCACAAGAATAGCCGAAGTAGGGCAAATTGCTACGCAGGCGCCACAACCGCTACACTCATCTAACTTGATTTTTGGTAGAGCAACACTGCCTGCTCTAAGTTGAAATTGAATGGCCATAGGTTCACACATGTCACCACAGCTTCGGCATTCAACATTTTGTTGCGCTAAACACTTATCAGAGATTTGTGCTTTTGCTTGCCAAGGCTCTCCTTGCTTTGGCTTAAAAATGGGTTCGGGACAAACATCTGCACATTGATAGCAGAACGTACACTCATCAATAGAGAAATCTACAGTGGGAAAACCACCATCGCCTACAATGATTATCTTAGTCTCACAACTCTCGATGCATTTACCGCAGCGAGTACAGTCATCTGTAAAGCTTTCTAGGCTGTCAATCCAAGGCAAACGAATCTGGCTTGAGTCAACTTTTCGTCTAGAAAAAAGACGGCGTTTTGATAGATCTACCACTAGATACCTATAGATGTTACTAAGATGTTGTAATTGTAGGTCATTATTCTATTAATATCTTGTAATGAGTCCTCACAAGTAGTGTAGTTTTAGAAACAATTGTATAAATACCCCCTAAGGGCTAATTGGGGGCATATATTGTCTTAGATCAATAAATTACGGAGCGAGTGATCACATATTGAATGGAGCTATGATTTTTGATGTGTGACAATACGATATCGCTGGCAAGTCATTTATCAATAGGAAGGCACTTTTGCTTATGAAACCGGTTTCATCTGTGACAAGTACGATAGCAAAATCTTTGCTCTCTATACTGCTGTTGTCGGTTGCTACGACTGGCTTTGCCATCTTTACTTTGGCTTCAAGTTTGAATGATGCGGAAGCGGTTAACGTGGCCGGTTCAATGCGAATGCAAAGCTACCGTTTAGCCCATGATATTCAAATAGAATCTGTCGATTATGAATCTCATATTCGTGAATTCGAAAGTTCTCTTTACTCGCCATCCATGACTAATTTGGTCAGTTGGAATGTTCCGACAGACATCACAGAAGATTACTATTTAATTATCGGCCGTTGGCATGAGCTAAAACAGGTCTTGAATAGCGAAGAGCGCGATCACTATCTCGTGTTGGTTGAAAACTTCGTGGCTGAAATCGATGGCTTCGTTTATAAGCTGCAAGAGTTCTCTGAAGACAAGTTAATAAAGTTAGCGTGGGCTGGTGGTATCGGCTTTGGTGGGATTCTGGTCATATCTCTTTTTGTTGTTCACTTTGTACGTAAACAGGTTGTTAAACCGCTACATGCTCTTGTCGGTGCGAGCCAAAGAATCAAAAACAGCGACTTCGAGGTAGAACTCAAGGTGACCAGTAACAACGAAATGGGCATTTTGACCAAAACCTTCAACTCGATGGCCAAAGATTTAGGCGTGCTTTATCGAAACCTTGAAGATGTGGTGGATGCAAAGACGATTGAGTTGCAAAATGCGAACCAGTCGCTGCAGGCACTTTATAACTCGTCACAAGAGCTCACGGTGACGCGTATTGCTCCTGAAAACTTCCGAGCTATCTTGCAGCATCTCGTGAGCTTGGAAGGGATTGGATCACTGAGGCTCGAGATTGTCGATAACTCAGGCCGTTCATTGATTATGGATGAAGGTTACGATTCGAATTTAGACTACGAAAAGTTCGAGATGAAACTCGACGATAACGAACTTATTCTCGGCTATTTATACTGTTCATATCACCACGGGCACTCAACTAAAGCTCTGATCGAAAGCTTCATTCAACTGCTATCGAGAGCGATCTACTACAATCGTGCTCAAAAGAAAGCTGAACAGCTTATTATCATGGAAGAGCGTGCCACGATTGCACGTGAACTCCACGATTCATTGGCTCAATCACTGTCGTACTTGAAAATTCAAGTTACACTATTAAAGCGTGTGATTGGCAAACTGCCAGAGCAACAGCACCGAGAGCAATCTGAACAAATCGCGTCTGAGATCGGAAACGGCTTAGCCGACGCTTATACCCAGTTAAGAGAGCTACTCACCACATTTAGGTTGACCATTAAAGAGGGCAACTTTGGAGACGCCTTAAGTACCATGCTTGAGGCGCTCAGCGAGAGAACCGATGCGAAGATTAACCTCACTAATAATCTCTCATCGATCGAGCTTGATGCGCATAGTCAGGTTCACTTGCTTCAATTGATTCGTGAAGCAACAATAAATGCAATAAAACACGCCAATGCCGACTTGATAGATGTATGCTGTATCGATGAGGACGGTGAAGTATTAGTCGTGATAAAAGATAATGGAGATGGCTTTGACTCAAGTAGTTCCAAGGTGAACCACTACGGGATGAGCATTATGCAGGAGCGTGCGGCAAGACTGAATGGCGACTTGACGATTGAAGCGGCGCAAGGTGAAGGCTGTACAGTCATATTGAAATATAAAAGTTTGAAGGAAGTTAAAGTTGACGATTTGTAAAGTAATGCTGGTTGATGATCATCCATTGATGCGCAGAGGTATAAGCCAATTACTGAGCTTTGAAGACGAATTCGAAGTGATTGCAGAAGCAAGTAACGGCACTGAAGCGGTTGCTCTTGCTCATGAAGAAGAACCTGATTTGATCCTTTTGGATCTCAATATGAAGGGCATGTCTGGTTTAGATACCTTGAAAGCACTTCGCACTGACGGTTCTAGCGCAAACATTGTTATTCTAACGGTTTCTGATAGCCCTGCAGACATTGAAGCGATTGTAAAAGCAGGCGCTGATGGCTACTTGTTGAAAGACACTGAACCCGATGAGTTAATTGAACTGCTTAAGCAAGCACACAGCGGTGACAAGGCTTACAGCAGTGTGGTTGCTCGTTACCTAAATGATGCTGGAAGCCGCAATGATATCTTCGAACAACTGACTGAACGTGAAATGCAGATCCTTCAAGAAGTCGCGAAAGGTTACCGTAATAAGCAGATCGCCGATCACCTGTTTATTTCTGAATCGACAGTTAAGGTACATATGAAAAGCTTGTTGAAAAAGCTGCAAGTGCCTTCCCGTACCGCTGCAACGGTTCTGTATCTAGAACGCTATGGTGAAATGAAGTAGGGCTTGTTCCTTTGAGATAACACTATTTCAAGCCTGACTGTTTATACATTTTGTACATGTCTCGATAGTTTTAACGATGTTGAGAAAGTGACATTAAAAAAGGCGCTGAACTTATTAAGTTCAGCGCCTTTTTGTTTACGCATTTTATATTCAGTATTGGTGTTCGTTTGTTCTTCGTTCTTTGAGATTAGAAACTTAAGGCTTACGCCGACATTGGAACCAATACAAGCGTACCGAAGATAACCGTAATAAGACCACAGATTACGGGTACAGACGTACGTTTTACGACTTCAAATGGGCTGATTTTACCCATACCAGAAGTCGCTACGATTACGCCAGATACTGGTGAAATTGTACGACCTAGGTTCGATGCTTGAAGCATTGGGATGATTAGGAACGCTGGGTTCAAGCCCATTTTCGCCGCTAATGATGGAGCCAGTTCTACGAATGCATAGAAAGGTGCATTACCTGAACCTGTCGCAATTGCCGCAGCAACCGTTAGACCTGTGAGGATAAGCATCAATGCGATGCCGCCTGCGCCTGCAGATTCGGCAAGACCGATTAGGTTATCAATTGCACCGATAGACATTAGACCTTGAGCAAATACGCCCGCCGCAACCAACAGCATTACCACGCCTTTGAACGCGTCAGCCATGCCTTGGTAGCAAGAGTCTAGATCTTCTAGTGTTTTCTCGCCGTCAAACTTCTTAACAACGTAATCGATAACTGCGCCTACGAAGATAGAACCTACCACAATAGTGTAGATATCAAGTGAAAGCCCTGGAATCGTACGACCGTTGAATAGGAAAACGCCGATGATAGGTAGGAATGGAAGTGCAGCGTAGAAAGCCGGCGCCGTTGTTTCGATTTCAGAAACGTCTACTTTTTCCATTGGTGTGTTTTCTTTCTTATCTAGGTATTTGTTCCAGAAGAAAGCCGCACCCGCCATCACGATGATCGCACAGATAGAAACAGGCAGTACCGTTTGAACAGCAAACACATCAAGAGACATGCCTGATTTTTCTGCCGCGATAACCACATCACCAGACGTTGGTGAAAGAATGATGGCTGCAGGTGACGCACAAACTGCAACTGCCGCTGGGCGAGAAATACCCATTGCCGTCATCATTGGGAATAGGGTTGCCATCAATAGCACACCAAGACCCGTTGCAGAACTTACTGCTAGAGACATCAGACACGCTACGATGTAAGCCGCAACAAGAAGTACATAGGGAGATTTGATCGCAGCAAGCGGTTTAGAGAACTGTTTCACTACCACGTTGTTAGCACCAATGTGCGTCATGTAAGAAGCAAAACCACAAAGAAGCATGATTTGCATGCCTAGGCCGCCCCCGCGGTACTGAAGCATGTATTTAACAAATTCTAGTGAGTCGGTAACCATGTTACCTGTTGAAGCTACCTTAGCTGGTAAGACTGTGTGACCAATAAGGCCGGTGATAAGAAGTAGGGCAAGGCCAGCAGTTAGTAATACACCCGCCGCTTTATAGCCTTTTACAATAAAGTAACCAACAGCAATAGTAATCACTAATCCGATCAAGAGCTCTAACATAGAAATCTCCACAAAGTTTAAAAAATATAAGAAAGTGTTTCAGAATATGACAATGAATGTACAGAAAACTGCACTGTGGCACGAGGCATAGTTGAGGTTGATATGATCTAAGACAAACATTTTTTTCGATGTTAATTGTGGTTGTAAATCGTGAATAACTACTGTTGTTTAGATGTTAATAAACAAATTTTGTGGCTTGTTAGAATATAACTTGGATCACCTTTGGTTGTTCTATTTGCATATGGTGGTGTTATTTTATAAATCGCGAGTATTTTTTGTACTTTGGAAGGAAACGTGTAACGAAGTGGGTATTTATCGGAGTAAAGAGGTGAGAATCTTAGCTTTTAAGCTTACTTACATTTAAAGATTACTTATGTTTAACGCCTACTTACTTCCCATAAGTAAGCGCTAAAACACAAGTTATAATAAGGCGATTCTTCAGCTTCTTCGTTTAACTCAGAACCTTCATTTAATACGACTTCGTCCTCGAGTACCACTTCTTCAACTTCTTCTGCGAATAGGGGCATAGAGAAAGCGATTAGAACTAAAGGTAGCTTTGGTAGGAATCGTGTGTATGAAATTGTATTTGCTAATGGGTGCGATGTTCGTGAGATAGTGTGTTTCGACATAATGGTTTTGTATATAAAGTGATTTAACACGACGAACTAAGTGTTAGTCTGATGAGTAGACAGTGATCGAATCGAACCGTTGGCATTGTCGGCGCAGGTTCCATCGCAATCGACTCCCAATTCATTTTTGGGGTCGGAATGGTATGCACGGATTGGATTAAGTGGAGGTGCTGATTGAATAAGCTCACTTCACTTACAGCGTCCTCAAGTTGTTTGGTATTCATCTACATTCCTGTCGACTGTTGTTCTTGTAATTTGGCGCTTAGTTTATGGTCAAAGCGCCAGAACAGTATTTAAATGAATGTGAATGATCTTTCGTGAGGTTACTTGATATTGGTTTAGGAATATTTGGGTAGGAAAGTTGGTTTTATGATTGAGTTAACAGCATAGAAACACAGAGAACAAGGCGCTCTCTGTGTTGGTCATTTTGCTATTATCGAAACTCGCTGATGAGCATTATCTCTGGCGTCTTGCGACCAAAGTGAATCGGTAATCGTTAGACGTGAAGTAGTTGCGGCTGTATTCAAATACAGTGTTATTGGCGAGGTAACCGCGAGTACGTTTTTCAATGATAGGCTGAGCTGGGTCAATACCTAACTGTTTAGCAACGTCTTCAGGCGGAAGAATCGGTACCAATTCCTGCTCACTTCGATCAATCACCATGCCTTTGGTGTTCTCAATAAAGTCGTATTTTGATGTCTGCATCACTTGATAGGTGAGATCTGGGAATAGAGCAACAGGTAACCAAGTTTCTTCAACCGTGATTGGATTGTTGTCTATGAAACGAACACGTTTTACGTAGAAAACCAATTCGCCTTCTTTGATATCTAAATGTTCAGACATCGCCAAAGAACACGGCTTCATTTCGAAGGCCAGAACTTCACTGTGTGTAACCACATCCAAATGCGCCCACTTTTCTTGAAAGCTCGACTGTTTGTAGATGTCGTAATTGATCTTGTTCTCTTTTACGTAAGTGCCGCTGCCTTGAACGCTTTCAAGCTCATCGTTTTCGATCAGTAGTTTCAGTGCTTGCCTAACCGTTACGCGGCTTACCGAGAATACTTCACGCAATTGCGCTTCCGTTGGGAGTGCTTCTCCAACTTTATATTCTCCAGAACTGATCTTTTCTCTTATTGCATCGGCGATTTGGCGATACATAGGGAGTCTTGCCATTTTTGCCTCATTTGTGCGCTAGGACAACTAGACTTTGATTAACAACCTGTACCTTAAATACGTAAATTTGCTCTATATAAGCTTTGCTTTAAAGGTTAGTGTGAGCATCGTATCGGCGTTTTGTAGTACATATAATACAAATTAAACGATACATAACAAGCTTTCTTAAAGGATTTACCAATACAGTTTTAAATACAAATTAAATACAAATATGTATTGGTGAGATCGTGATCACGGATTAAATGTCTTGAGGTTGTATTATTCATCTCGTCGACAGGGACGACTGTCGTACTAATCTGTGACTATGGGACAAAGGTTATGAAACTTACTACTCTAACGAATAAGTCGCTCGTAAATCTGCAAACTACGTTTAGCAGTCGAGAAGAAGCGATTTACGCACTTGCTGACCAACTGAATCAGCAAGGCAAACTGCACAACAAACAAGAGTATCTTGATGCAGTATTTGCTCGTGAAGAGCAAGGCCCGACAGCGCTTGGCGAAGGCCTAGCAGTACCGCACGGCAAGACTGACGCGGTTAAAGAAGCTGGTTTCGCTGTTGCAACATTGAAAGAAGACATGAAATGGAAAGGCCTAGATGAAGACGAAGATGTGAATCTTATCTTCCTAATTGCCATTCCAAATGCAGAAGCGGGTTCTACCCACATGCACCTGCTGACCGAACTGACAACCACATTGGTTGATGACGATGTTCGTGAAGCAGTATTAAAAGCAACAACCGCTGATGAAATCTTCGCGCTTCTTGATGGCGATAATCAGCAAGAAGAAAAACAAGACAACTTAGATACAAATGCGCCGACAATTGTATGTGTTACTGCTTGCCCTGCAGGCATTGCTCACACCTATATGGCTGCAGAATACCTTGAAAAAGCGGGCAAAAAGCTTGGCTACAAGGTTCATGTTGAAAAGCAGGGCGCAAATGGCATTGAAGATCGTTTGACGGCTGAGCAATTAAACAATGCTGTGGCGTGTGTTTTTGCTGCTGAAGTCGCGATTAAAGAAGTGGATCGTTTTAACGGAATCCCTCGTGTTGAAACGCCAGTTGCAGAACCGATTAAACACGGTGAACGCATTCTAAATGAAGCGATTGAAGAGTCGAAAAAAGGTAACGGTGCAGAACGCACAGTGGCTACTGATGACAAACCGAAAAAACTGCCACTGAAAACTGAGCTTAAACAAGCGCTGCTTTCTGGTATTTCTTACGCAGTTCCTCTTATCGTTGCTGGTGGTACTGTTCTTGCGGTTGCTGTTCTTATCGCGCAAATTTTTGACCTGCAAGAGCTTTACGCAACAAAAGATTCTTGGCTGTGGATGTATCGTAAATTAGGTGGCGGCCTATTAGGTACATTAATGGTGCCAGTACTGGCAGCTTACACTGCTTACTCATTAGCCGACAAACCGGCACTTGGTCCTGGTTTTGCTGCGGGTATTGCTGCAAACATCATTGGTTCAGGTTTCCTAGGCGGTGTTGTTGGTGGTTTGATTGCGGGTTACGTGATGCGCTGGGTGAAAGAGCATGTTCGCTTAGGCCCTGCATTTAACGGCTTCCTTACTTTCTACCTTTACCCGGTGATTGGTACTTTGGTAGCGGGTAGCTTGATGCTGTTTGTTATCGGTAAACCTGTTGCGTTCTTAAACCAAGGTTTAACGGACTGGTTGAACGGTATGTCAGGCACCAATGCGTTGTTATTGGGTGCAATTTTAGGTCTGTTTGTATCATTCGACCTAGGTGGTCCGGTAAACAAAGCTGCTTACGCATTCTGTTTAGGTGCAATGGCAAACGGTGTTTATGGTCCTTACGCAATCTTTGGCTCAGTAAAAATGGTATCGGCGTTCACGGTAACGGCTTCTACCATGATTGCTCCACGCTTATTCAAAGACTTTGAGATTGAAACCGGTAAATCTACATGGCTACTTGGTCTTGCGGGTATTACTGAAGGTGCAATCCCAATGGCGATTGAAGATCCAATCCGTGTAATCGGCTCATTCTTACTAGGCTCTGTAGTAACAGGTGCAATGGTGGGTGCGGCAGGTATTGGTCTATCCACTCCGGGCGCAGGTATCTTCTCTATCTTCTTGTTACACGATTCTGGTTTGGGCGCATTCTCTGCTGCTGCAATCTGGTTCGGTGCTGCGATTGTCGGCACAGTGATTTCAACCATTACTCTTCTGATGTGGCGTGGTCACGCTGTAAAAAAGGGTAAGTTTGAAGCAAGTACTGCAACACAGAACTAACTGAATTTTGAGTTAGCTCCTAACTCACTGCGAAATCAATATATAAAAAATAACAAACAACTGGCTGTCCTAAATACCTGTGCTCCTAACGGTTTTATTCACACAGATTCTGGGCGTGGTTTTCTGCACCCTAAATTTAGTGGCAGCCAATTTTAACCCCTTGAAAAAATTTAATTTAGTCGTATTTGGGTTCGAACTTTAGTTTTACTCGAAGCGACACATTTAGGTAAATGATTATGACTACATCACGCGTACACATTACTCCTCACATGCACTGGGATCGTGAATGGTATTTCACAACAGAAGAGTCTCGTATTCTTCTTGTGAACAACATGGAAGAAATCATGAACCGTCTGGAAAGCGATCCAGAATACAAATACTACGTTCTAGATGGTCAAACCGCCGTTCTAGAAGATTACTTTGCAATAAAACCAGAAAACACAGAACGCGTAAAAGCATTGGTTGAAGCGGGCAAGCTTATTATTGGCCCTTGGTATTCTCAAACCGACACAATGCAAGTTTCTGGTGAGTCAATTGTACGTAACATGATGTATGGCATTCGTGACTGCATGAAGTTTGGCGATGCAATGAAGATTGGTTACCTACCAGATTCATTCAGCATGAGCTCGCAGCTGCCGATGATCTACAACGGTTTCGACATCACGCGTGCAATGTTCTGGCGTGGTTGTTCAGAGCGTCATGGCACCAACAAAACAGAATTCTTATGGCAGTCTAATGACGGCAGTGAAGTGACGGCACAAGTGCTTCCGCTAGGTTACGCGATTGGTAAATACCTTCCACAAGACGAAGAAGGCTTGCGTGCTCGTTTAGATAAGTACTTCCCAGTGCTAGAAAAGCCATCGGTGACTAAAGATATCTTGCTACCGAACGGCCACGACCAAATGCCGATTCAAAAAGACATCTTTGAAGTAATGGACAAGCTTCGCGAAATCTACCCAGATCGTGAATTCTCAATGAGCCGTTACGAAGAAGTGTTCGAGAAAGTAGAAGCGGCGCGCGACCAACTCGACACAATTAAAGGCGAGTTCAACGACGGTAAATACATGCGTGTTCACCGTACGATCTCTTCTACGCGTATGGATATCAAACTGATCCACGCAGAAATCGAAAACAAGATTGTAAATATCTTAGAACCGCTAGCGTCTATCGCTTGGACATTAGGCTTTGAATATCACCACGGTTTGATTGAGAAAATGTGGAAAGAGAGCATGAAGAACCACGCTCATGACTCGATTGGTTGCTGCTGTTCAGACAAGGTTCACGCTGAAATCCTAAACCGCTACATCCTCGCGGACGACATGGCAACCAACCTGATTCATTTCTACAAGCGTAAGATTGTTGACCATATGCCGGATCGCGAAGGTTGCGACAAACTGGCGATGTTCAACCTTTCACCATACGAGCGTGAAGAAGTGGTTAACACGACGATCACTATCCGTGCTCAAGAGTTCTCTATCTTTGATGAAAACGAAAACCCAGTTGAGTACTTCATCCAAGACAAGCGCCAAATTGACCCAGGTAAAGTAGACCGTCAAATCGTTCATTACGGTAACTACGACCCGTTCATGGAGTTTGATATTCAAATCAAACGCGCTGTGCCAGCGATGGGCTTCACCACGTTACACATCCAAGGTAACGAGAAGGGTGCAGTAAAAGTTGCAGAACAAAAAGACTACTTACTAGAGAACGAGTACTACCGAATCAATGTAAACGACAACGGTACTCTGACTATTTTCGATAAAGAGACAGAGCAAGTATTCGACCAAGTACTTCGTTTGGAAGACGGTTCTGATGACGGTGATGAGTACGATTACTCTCCATCTCGTCAAGAATGGTTACTGTATTCAGACGAGTTCCCAGTCGAAACATCGATTGACCACCAAGGCTTCCAATCGGTAGCGAACATCGCTTTCCGAATGAACGTACCTGCAAACCTTGCAGAGCGTGAAGAACGCACGGGTCAAAACGGATTCGTTGAAGCGCAATGCCAAGTGGTATTGAAGCAAGGTTCTCGCCGCATTGAAGTACGTATGGAACTAGACAACCAAGCCGACGACCACCGTGTACGTGTCTTAGTACCAACGCCATTCGTTTCTGAAACTGTGGTTGCAGACAACCAGTTCGGTTGTATTACTCGACCAACCAATGACCCTGCTATGGCGGTTTGGGAAGAAGAGAAGTGGAAAGAAGCACCGGTTCCGGTTTACCAACTGATGAACTTCGCTGCATTAGAAAACGGCAAAGCGGGCATGGCGATTATGTCGAATGGTCTACGTGAATTTGAGGTGATTGCATCTCAAGGTGACGAAAACCGAGATACCTTCGCACTGACACTGTTCCGTGGTATCGGCGTGTTGGGTAAAGAAGAGCTATTGCTTCGCCCAGGCCGTCCATCAGGCATCAAGATTCCGACACCAGATTCGCAAGTGCGCGGTAAGTTAGTGTGTGAATTCACGTTGTGCGGTTTCTCTGGTAACCATATTGACGCGAACATCATGGCGCAAGCACGTGACAATGTCACTCAAATCGAATGCTACAACAAGATCCCTTACAACGCGATGAAGCTCAACGTGGGTGAGCAGAACCTACCTATGAGTTTTAGCCTTCTGTCTAAGCAACAATCAGGCGCGGTGTTGAGTGTGCTGAAGAAAGCGGAAGACGAAGATGCACTGATCATGCGTGTCTACAACCCGGCAGAATCGGGTTCAGTATCGGATTCAATCTCTTTTACTCAAGCGGTTTCAAGCTGGAAAGAGACAAGCATGGACGAGCGCGTACGCGAAGGTGATGTAGCATCTGAAGAGTTCGGCCAGATAGCACCTTGCCAAGCAAAAACATTCCAAATCAAATTCTAATTTCGATAACCCGCTCACCTTGGTGGGCGGGAATGGTGAACGACAATGAAAATTGTAATTGCCCCTGATTCATTTAAAGAATCACTCGACGCTCATCAAGTTGCGTCTTGCATTGAGCGTGGATTTGCCGATGTTTTCCCTTACGCAGAGTTTGTGAAAATGCCACTCGCCGATGGCGGAGAAGGCACGGTAGACGTGTTGCTAGAGGCGCTCAATGGTAAGAAGCAACGGCTGCACACGACGGATCCAATCGGGCGTGAATGTACGGCTTATTGGGCTTCGTTGGAACAGACTGTTGATGGCGCCAACGTAAAAACTGCCTTGGTGGAATTTGCTCAAGCATCGGGTTTAGACCTATTAACCGTAGAAGAAAGAGCACCGTTAACCGCATCTTCGTTTGGTACTGGGCTATTGATCAAAGATGCACTAGATCAAGGTGTTGAACAAATCATTATTGGTTTGGGCGGCAGCGCAACCAATGATGCAGGTGCTGGCATCTTACAAGCGTTGGGAGGCAAGTTATTAGACAAGCAAGGCAACGAGCTATCTGGTGGCGGCGCCGAATTAAGCCGGTTAGCAAGCATCGATCTTGAAGGACTGCACCCTAGATGCAAAGAAGTGACGTTCGTGGTCGCGTGTGATGTGAATAATCCATTATGTGGCGAAAGCGGAGCCAGTACTGTGTTTGGTCCGCAAAAAGGCGCATCAAAAGCTCAAGTTGAACAACTTGATACTGCGATCGGGCACTTTGCCGATATCGCTCAAGCACATACGGGTACTAATCATCGCGACACAGCTGGATTTGGTGCTGCTGGTGGTACACCTCTGGGGTTAAGTCTTGCATTCAATATCCAAATTAAAGCGGGTATTGAGATGGTATTAGATGCCTTGGATGCAGATAAGGTTCTTGAAGGTGCTTCACTGGTCGTGACCGGAGAGGGGCAGATGGACAACCAAACCCTGCAAGGTAAAACACCTTTCGGCATCGCTCAGCGAGCTCAAAAGTTGAGTATTCCAACCATTGGAATTGCGGGCTCTTTGGGGCAAGACGTTGAAAAACTTTACGGCTCAATGTCTAGCTTATTTGGAACCGTACGTTCACCTCAGTCTTTAGACCAAGTTTTATCAGAAGCGAATCAAAACCTGACTCGCACTGCCCGTAATATCGCCGCCACGCTCAAGCTTGGTAGCCAGATTTTTAATGAGAAGTAATTATGTCTCTATTTAAACTCGACAACGTTATTCAAAACTACGCATGGGGAAGCAAAGACTCCATTAACCAATTGTTTGGTATTGTGAACCCAAACCAGGAACCTCAAGCAGAAATTTGGATGGGTGCTCATCCAAATGGTTGTTCAAAGGTAGGCGATACCGGTGAATCGCTTTCTCACATGATTGATGAAAACAAAATCGATGTCTTAGGCGGATACACGGCGGCTCGTTTCGGTGAATTGCCTTTCTTGTTTAAGGTGTTGGCCGCTGAAACACCGTTATCGATTCAGGTTCACCCGAACAAGCGAAAATCAGAATTAGGTTTTGAGCGTGAGAATGCACTTGGTATCCCTTTGAATGCGTCTAATCGCAACTACAAAGATCCAAACCATAAACCTGAGTTGGTTTATGCGTTGACCTTCTACAAAGCGATGAATGGCTTTCGTCCAATCGACGACATTATTGCCTTGTTCGAAGAAGCGGATATTCCTTCGTTAGCGATTGAGCTTAATGTACTAAAAGCCAATGCCGACAGTGATTCTTTGAAGTCGTTCTTTAGCGCCATTATGTCTCTTGAAGGTGACCGCAAAGCGTCTGCGCTTAATGAGCTTTATGCTGCACATGCGCGACCAGCCAAAACGGTCATGGGGCGTGAAGCTCTTCAATACAGCATCGAATTCAAACAGCATTATCCAGGTGATATTGGCTTATTTGCGCCATTAATGCTTAACACGGTTGAGCTGGCGCCCGGTGAAGCGATGTTCCTGTTCGCAGAAACCCCACATGCTTATGTTCAAGGTACGGGTTTAGAGATTATGGCAAACTCAGACAATGTGCTGCGTGCCGGTCTCACTCCCAAATATATCGATGTCCCTGAGCTTATCGACAACACAATCTTTGAGCCGATTAAGCCAGAAGATATCCGCCTTAAGCCTGTATTGAAAGAGGGCAAGATGAGTTATCCGATTCCAGTGGATGACTTTGGCTTTGATATCTTGTCTGCGACTGATGAGAGCAAGTCACAGTATCTACGTAGCGCGGAGATCTTGTTCTGTGTGGAAGGAGAGGCGACCGTCACTTCAGAAGGGCGGTCAGTTTCTCTTAAGCCCGGAGAATCGGTCTTTGTAAGTAGTAATTCAAGTGTTTACCAATATCAAGGGAATGGCATTTTGGCTCGTGCTTTTAACTAGTGCCCCCGTGCTAGCGATCAGCAAAAGAAATGTCAGAGTGCCACTGTAAAGTGGTACTCAATATTGGATTGATGGTTGTTACCTATCTGTCTTTGACAGTCATGATTATTGACCATACCCGCTACTCTGGCGGGTTTTTTCATTATTAGAATGAGCAGATATAAGCTTGTAGAAAAGACAAACCCTGCGATCAGAGCAGGGCTTTTTATTGAATTAGTACTGAGTGACTGGTTAGGCAATGTGCGTCATTTTATTAAGCACAAAGGTTTCAATACAACCTTCAGTCGCAGCCATGTAGTCAGCGATGTGTTGGCTCGCTAAGTGTTTATCTAGATGAACTTCAGACTCCCAGTTCTCATGAAAAACGAAGTGAGCAGGGTTACTGTTATCTTGGTGCAGATCGTAGTTAATACAGCCGTCTTCAACACGGGTTTTATCGATCAATTTAATCATCTCAGCTTTTACAAGCTCAGTTTTGTCTTCTTTAGAGACGATCGTTGCAATAATAGTCAGTTTGCTCATTTTCAATTCCTTCGCTTTAAACTCGGTAAGTTTAAGTAATATAAGTATAAATTCAGAATGAAGAAAGAGTTCTGAAATCCAATAACTATGGTTCTTACCATCCACAATTCAAACTCGAGAGCATAGGGCCAGAGCCGAGTAGGTTATGCTTATTAAAAAAAGCCCTCATAGCAATATGAGGGCTTTTGAATAAGAATCAAACTGTGTTGTTACTGGGGTGTTAAGCGTACTGTCTTACCTTAAGCGTATTGCTCAACCGTCATTGCCCAATTTTTCTTCTGTTGTTCGAAATTCATTTTGATTTGCTGATAACGAACCTTAAGAACAGAGTGTTCGTACTTCTTCACAACGTCTTCGCGCTTGCTTTCAAGTAGCTGTTTTTTAACTTCGTAATATTCGTTCATGTTTGATACTAGAGCATCAAACTCTTGTTGAAGCTTCTCTGCGATTTGTTGCTTGTCGGCACGATGCATGATTTTTTGCTGAGTGCGTTTAAGTAACATTGACGCTTCAGCTTTCTCAATACGAGCTTGAGGGGTTTTCTTAAGCTTACTTGCCAGTCCCATCAACGAAGCACTCTTAATCAACCATTTTGTTGGATCGTATTGCCACCAGTAGATGCCGTTACGGTAGTCGTTCTCAAAGATGTGGTGGAAGTTGTGGTAGCCTTCGCCGAAAGTGAGTACTGCTAACACACCGTTATCACGCGCTGTGTTTTTGTCAGTAAAAGGTTGGCTACCCCAGATGTGAGCAAGAGAGTTAATAAAGAATGTTGTGTGGTGGTTAAGTACCAAACGAACTGCACCTACGATTAACAACATGCCAATCACGTCACCGTAAATCACGCCTAAAGCGATAGGAACACCGAAATTCATTAGTAATGCTAACAGAACATAGTGCTTGTGCTGCCACATAACAATCTTATCTTTTTTAAGGTCACGGCAGTTTTCGTAGTTTTCGTACATTGAGGTGCTGTAATTACGAACCATCCAGCCAATGTGTGAGTACCAAAATCCACGTTTTGCAGAGTATGGGTCTTTGTCGTTGTTATCGACATGCTTGTGGTGAACACGGTGATCAGAAGACCAGTGTAGCGCGCTGTTCTGCAGGGCAAATGCACCACCTAATGCAAACAGGAATCTTAGGCTTGAATGCGCTTCAAACGCTTTATGTGACCATAAGCGGTGATAACCTGTCGTGATTGAAAGGTTACAGAACGTAAAGCAGATTGCTAGCCATATCCAGTGCTCCATGCCATAGCCAAAAAAGTAGCCATAAACGGGAGCCGCTACAACAGCAAGCAGCATACTAAAAGAGAACACAAAAATATTGAGCCAGATTAATGGCGGCTTTTTTGTAGATTGTTTGTCGGCACTATTCATTAGCAAATTTCCATTGGGCTTACATCTGTGCGCTAGAATATCAGCGTACACGTGTAAGTCAATATTGAAAGTGTAAACGTGTATTAGTATGTTTTGCTTAAATATTGTATAAAGGTAGTGTGAAATGTAGTAGCAAGTCATAAATGGAAGTACTAAGGGCTAATAAATGGAAATTAAGGTAGCTGAATATAAAGATTATGAGCGGATTGCCCAATTACACGCGGATAGCTGGAAGCTATATTACCGTGGCATTCTTGCTGATGATTACCTAGAACATGATGTTTTGGAGGACAGATCTGTTATTTGGCAGACTCGTTTGATTAATCCTCCTTTCAACCAACATGTTTTATTGCTTGAGGAAGGCGGTTTACTGGTTGGTTTTGTCTGCGCGTTCGGTAATCACAACTTTGAGCGTGGTACGTTCATCGATGCGTTACATGTAGATAATAATTATCGTGGACGAGGTGTAGGCAAGCGTCTGTTGTCTGAATTGTCGAAGTGGTTGCAGCAATACTATTCGGACTCAGGGCTTTACCTAGAGGTGATGTCTGAGAACCACCAAGCGATTGCTTTTTATCAGGCGATTGGTGGCAAAGAAGAACTAGAGCAAGTTTGGAACGCACCATGTGGCAGCCAAGTGAATGAAAAAGTGATTTCTTGGAGCTCTCCCGTTGAACTTGAACAGAAAACAGCGAGCGTTGTGTATTCTTAGTCGATTCTTGTTGAATACTGTTTTTTTGCTGAGTAGCAGGTTCTTAACGAAGCTATTTTAAAGCAGAAGAACAAAGACAAAAGCCCCGAGTATTAAGTTGCTCGGGGCTTTTTTGATTGAATTAGTGGTCGTTTTAATGATTCGCAAAGATGCGTGAAATATTGGGCGATTAATCACACCATGTGATCTTATTCCTACCGCCTTTTTTCGAAATGTAGAGTGCTTGGTCAGCGTCGTCGATAAGCTGCTCGACAGAACCAAGGGCTTGAGGGGCATGTTTCACACCGATTGAAATTGTTACTTCTAATCTAAGGCGAGTAGGGGATTCTAAAAGGGCATTAACCAGCGATTCAATTGAAGCCTCGGTTTCTCCTTGGACCAGCACCAAAAACTCTTCACCGCCGTATCGAAAGCAGTTACTGCTAGTCGGTAGTCGTTTTTGAATCTCATCGGCCAGTTCTTTAATCACCATGTCACCCATTTGATGGCCGTAGGTGTCGTTAATCGATTTGAAATGATCAATATCTATCATGAGCGATGTAATGGATCGCTGACGGTCTATGCTCGGTTCTATCACCTGATGAAGATAAAGGCGGTTGTAGCAGCCCGTTAGTGCGTCTTGATAGGAAAGGGCCTCGAACATATTAGATTGCTTGCGAAGCTGAATCGCTTGTTTGCGGAGTTGCTCGGATTGAGCGAAACGTTTGTGTACTTCCAGGTCACGTCTAACACAGGCCGCTGAGATTAGGATGTAAGCCGAGATATAAACGGAAATTGTTTCTATTTCATGCTCTGGCTCCGCTTCATAAAGCAGTGGCGCAAGGCCGATGAGATAAGCCAAAAAGATAAACGACAGCGTAGATATACTGTATCTGGCTGACAATCTTGAAAACGTACCAATGTAGATCATCACTAAAATGATGCCACCTTGGTAATCGAAGTTGTTCAGCTCGATGGCTAGTCGACCGACATAGACCAAGAAAAGTGAGCTAATTACAAGGAAGGCACTTTCTACGAGTTCCAAAACGTTGGGTTTGTTTGTAATACAGTATCTGGCGGCGGCCATCATCAATAAAAAAAGTATGACTCGGAAAATGATAGGCGTAATGCACTCGCTACCAAAGTGGATGTAGTCGGTGACGATAAAAGCACAGAATATTGAGATAGGGATGTAGATGAAATTTATGTACGGCAAATAAATTTCATTATCGAAATAGGTTTTAAATCTTTGATTCTTGAACCCAGAATAAGAGCGCATTGAGAAATTAGCCGAGATTGATACACAATAATTTGCGTAGTATGTCACAGTCTTTGGGATTGTAAACGACCATTTCTATAGATTTGTCAGTATGTTAGCTAGATCAACAAACGGTAGCGGGCAATATTCACGCTCTATTATCGATAGAGCGTGAATATCTAGAGGCTGGTGTAAGAGTGGTAAACAGAAATTAAAGCAGATTATAAAAACTAATCGCGATTAACGCTTGTTCTTCAGGTAACGCTTACGACGCTCTTCTTTTTTCTTAATCTGTTGTTCCGCTTTCAGCGCAGCCGCTTCTTCAACTTCGATCAGCTCTTGTGTGATCATTTCTGGCAACTCAAGCGTTACCTTACCTAAAGTGCCATTACGCAATTCGTGAAGCAGGATTTCTGAACATTTGTGAATGTCGATATGACCACCGGCACGAAGTGCACCACGCTTACGACCAATTGCTTCCATCAATTCGATGTCAGACTCTGGCAGCTCTTCAATTTGGTAACGCTCTTGCAAAAGGTTAGGGTACTGCTTTGCTAGGTATTCTACTGTGTAGAATGCCACTTCATCGTATTCCATTGCTGTATCTTTTACAGCACCTGTTGCAGCCAAGCGGAAGCCACTGTGTGGGTTTTCTACTTTAGGCCAAAGGATTCCTGGAGTGTCTGAAAGGATCACGCCATTCTGCAGGTTGATACGTTGTTGACGACGAGTTACCGCAGGTTGGTTACCAGTAACCGCGATCGTACGTCCAGCCAAGCAATTGATAATGGTCGATTTACCCACGTTCGGGATGCCCATGATCATTGTACGAATATTCTTGCCCATCTGTTCACGGTGCGGTGCCAGTTTACGCACTAGCTCCATAACGTGGTTAACTTCTTCTTTAGCGCTGGTGGTAATCGCAATAGCCTTAACACCTTGCTCTTTTTCGAAGTGCTCAATCCAACGCTCAGTTAGCTCAGGGTCTGCAAGATCGCGCTTGTTTAACACTTTTACACAAGGCTTATCGCCGCGCAGTGAAGAGATCATTGGGTTTTCACTACTGAACGGGATACGAGCGTCCAGTACTTCGATGATCACATCAACTTGTGGGATAACTTCTTCGATTTCTTTACGGGCTTTATGCATGTGACCCGGAAACCATTGAATAGACATAGAGATAAACCTTGATAAA
Source organism: Vibrio sp. 10N.286.51.B11 (assembly GCF_041469245.1). Lineage (NCBI taxonomy): Bacteria > Pseudomonadati > Pseudomonadota > Gammaproteobacteria > Vibrionales > Vibrionaceae > Vibrio > Vibrio sp. 10N.286.51.B11. The sequence goes on from NZ_JBFRKI010000043.1 coordinate 97,795, forward strand.
TATATTTGCTGCACATTGTAAGGGTTCGATAGGGCGTGTAAAGCGCTATATCGCCTAGAAGAACTACAGAAAAAGACATTTGCGCAAAGATTCTTGGGAGTTCAATTGAAATTGACTATTAAGTTACAATTTAGAACGCGGTACTTATGCGGCTAAGCCTTTGATTCAACTGCTAACAACTTGAAATGAGTTAGTGAGACAACGCGTTATCTGAGTCTCCTATTCAGAGATAAATAATGCGAGTATTTGCTTGGTTTGCCTCAAAGGCAAATCGAATATTACTAGGGGAACTCTATGTTGGAGGTTGGTTTGATTGTACAGATTGAGCTAGGCTTTTTATTAGCTGCTTACGTTCAGCTTGAGCAATGTATATAAATTGGTCGTTGTAGCTTTTGTCTGCGTTGATATATTGTTCGAAGTTAACTGGTACTCCAGCAACCGAAAGCTCTAAATGCAAGTGAGGTCCAGTTGTTCGGCCTGAATTCCCAGTAAGACCGATTATCTGACCTTTAGTGATGTATTCCCCAGCTAAGACATGTCTTTCTGAAAGATGAAGGTAGCGCGCATAGTTTCCATCAGTGTGTTTTATGGTTAAGTAGTTACCTGCAAAACGGTTATACCGGGACTTCAAAACGATGCCATCTGACAATGAATGAACCTTTGTACCTATTGGTGTTGCGTAATCTGTTCCAAAGTGGGGGGCAATGCGGTTCGTTATTGGGTGTTTTCTGCTTAAATTGAACGGTGAACTTACGCGAAAATGCTGAGGAAGAGGGAATACATAGTCATTATTTAACTTATATCCATTCTCATTGTAAATATTATCATCAGCCCCTCTCATGGCAAAAAACTCTACGTCACTACCTAAATAGTAAAAAGCACTAACATATTCTGTATTAGAACCGTCATATTGTGTCCTTATTGAAAATTTATCACCATTATTAACCGATTTTATAATGTCAAAATTATCACCTAATAAATTCAACAAAGATTTTAATTCATCGTTTGTTAGACCTGAAGACAATATGGAACTGATAAAAGAGTATTTAACAACCCCTGAGACCATTGCGGATCTAGGTGTAGGTGTAGGTGTAGGTGTTGTGGTTAGGTGGTGTTGGGGTTCTGTAATCTTAATAATTTGTTTTTTTTGAGTACTTGAGCGGAAATGACCTAAGGCCATAGCTACGGCAGTGATCAAAAAAACCATAAAAAAACCATATGTTAAGGCGTTAAAACTCAAATGGTGATTTTTCTTCAAATACATAAATTATCAATAAGTTTTAGTGAATGGACAAAAGTAAGGATTGGATCATAATATTTATTTGTTTTTTTTTCATGTTATTTTATTTAATTCCTGCTTAATGACTAGTTAAAAGTATAGGCTGTTTTTTTACGGTGATAAAAAACAAACTTTTCACCTTTTAATTTAGCGAAATTGTACTTCGCAACTAGTCATTTCGTCACGTTGAGAAAATCTTGGACGATAATATAATCGCGGAAAAATATACTTTGCCAGAAAACTATGTTCACTAAAAACACGCTGAAATCAATATTAGGTCTTATTGTTACGTCGCTTATCTTGAGCGCATGTGGTGGTGGGGAAGGTGGTGGTGATAATACACCGCCAGCAAGAAATACCGGGAGCATCTCAGGTAACGTTTTTGACGCTCCTGTTAGTGGTGCGAAAATCGAGGTATTTGAATACAAAGATGGGAACCTAGGCAGGAAGTTAGCTAGCACGACTTCTGATGCTTTTGGCGACTACAAGGTCGAATTCGAGTCTTCATCGATGCCACTTATCATCGTCGCAAAAGAGGGCAGTTATACTGATCCACTGACTAACGACACAGTGTCCGTTAGTAATGGTAAAACTCTCCGTTTAGAAGCCATGATTAACTATAAGGAAGGCCAAGATAAAAGCTTAATGTTGACCCCTTTAACCAACATAGTTTCAGGTTTAACTCAATACAAAGTAGGCAAGGGAGTGTCAGGCTCTACTGCTATCTCAGAAGCATTAAATAGCATTAATGATATGTATGGTTTCGATGTCAATGAAACTACACCGATAGACATAACCAAAGGTGGTCAAAGTAGTTTTGCTACATCCGGTCACCAATATGGTGCTTTGTTAACCGCTTATTCTTCTTATTCGTACGACCTAATTCAAAAATACGGTGATACTCAGAGTAATATTTACACATCGATGCATTTGGCTGATATCCAATATCGAGATGTCATTGCCGATGGTCTTCTTGATGGGCTGGAAATAAGTACTGTGTCGGGAGGGGTAACCCCTTTAACCTTCGGTCAACAAAAAGTCTCTAGTGATATTTACACTAACGATTTGGCACAGCATGTTCTAATTGTCGTCAATGATCCTAACTTAAATATTTCAGGAACAGACGCAGACGACTATGTTGAGTTTAGCCGTAAGATTAATGACCAAGGCACCAATAGCGGTACTGGCGGTGTGATCCCTCCTCGCGATGAAACCGAAATTGATACCGAAGCGCCTACAGTGTCTAGAACAGACAGTGATGTATTGGCAGGTCTCGATAAAGTGGATATTAAGCTCAATGATGAAATTGGTGTTCAAGGTGTTTCAGCGTACCTTGAATACCAACTGGACGGTGTCTGGTCTCTCGAGAGTCAGTGTGACGATGAACAAACTTCGGATAGTGAGTTTTGTTTCTTGGAGTTCGACGGCTTTGAATCTGGTCTTAGAGAAACAAGTATTAAAGTAAGTGTAGACACAAAAGCCATTGACGCGGTAGAAGTTGATTCGGATACGGAACTCTCAAATGTCACTGCGGCACGTTTGGTTTTTTATACGACTGATGTGTTAGGCAACGAATTAGTTCAAGGGCGAGATGTTGGCCACTATATCAACTTTGAATGGGACAACAATGCGCCGGTAATTGACGTAACTTCGGCTAGTTCTATAAACAACAGTGCAAAAGAGTATGTGCTTAAAGGTACTGTAAAAGAAGAATCACAAGAAATTGATTCGGTAACTGTTTCATTTAAAGGAGGTTTAGATGACAGTGTTGCTTGTTCTGGTACCTACTGTGAATTCAGCAAAAAATATTCAACCGATGAATTTGTATCAATAACAACATTTGAAATTAAAGCCACCGATAGCAATGGGAATATTGGTAAGAAAGTTCACGAAGTCGTTCGTGATGACCAAGCGCCGGCGCAAGTGATTAGCTATCCAGAGAATGCTCCAATGAATTATGTCAATGTTAGTGTTGATGGGGAGCGAGTAACTAAAGAAGATGTTTATACGCAAGACACCTACACATCAGAAACGGTTCAGTCCACTCGTGATTATTTGAAAATTGATTACATTTACGCGAGCAAGGGGATTTTAAGCTCAATTCCAGATGTCGATTTTAGTGACTTTAATGTCAACGCCCTCAAAGATAACAAAATTCCATATGTTCGTATCAGAGTCTCAGATGGCAACGGGGATATGGGATTAGGATCTAGTGCCGACAAACTTAAGCTAGTTGTTAAGTATTTAGTAAGCGCAAACAACGATAATAGCTACGTGCTTCAGAAGGTAACCGACACCGTAGCCTCTGCCGCCAATATACCTCACGAAGCTATCTCTGATACTGAAGGGCACGTAAATGAGGTCATCTATTATGTTCCCTTTGTAAAAGAAATACTTGGTGACAACTTCGATTCTACATCCGAGAACAGCAGTCAAAAACTAGTGATTCAAACTATTGACGAGTCTGAAAATGAAAGTGCTGAGCAAGAAGTCTATTTTCGTAGTAGTTTCGATTTGCCGACAATGACGATTGTTACTCCATTTATCGGAGCTAGTGTTCAATTGGAGGGATTAAACTCGAAGGGAGAGTTCACGTCGCTAGGAAGATGCACCACGATTCAACACCTAGAAAGTAATGGAACTAATAAAGCACTAGATGTTGCTGGATGTGAAACAACAACCGATGTAGTTAACTACGACTTTATGCGAGTTAGATTAATCGGTATTGATAGTAATACGCAACCGCATTACTACAAGTGGGAGAGTGATCCAGGCACACAATCAGAACAAGTGAACTTAAATAGCGCTAATATAGGAGCCTATTTTAAACTTAATGGTTCTAAGACTTTTTATATTACTGAACTTGCAACATACCAAACCGGACTGTTTGACTCTCAATGGAATCAAGTTGAAGCGGGAAATAAGACTCCTGAGAATGCCGCACGAATTTTAGACGACGTACAATATGCTCTCGCTGGTGGAAGCGATTCATTCTTTGGCTTCGACCCAACGATCGTTTCGTATGCAACGAATGAAATGTTGAAAGGTGCTATTCCGGAAAAACTACCTAATAATTATATTCATAGGTTTTTAGTCGAAGCAATTTACGACATCACCCAAATAAACGGTATGCTATTAAGTAACTCTGTTGATTTTGCTTCAGCTATCTATGATGACTTGCAATACGATGGCCAAGCTAACGGTGTCGGTAGTGGGGGTAAAAAAATAGTTCTAGATTCATATGAGTTTAACTCAAAGTCTTACCGTAATGACTTAGCGCAATCGTACTATAACATTATGACTAAAAAGTATGGTGTTGAAGCTAACTTAGCTCAGAGATATGCCGACCAAATATCAATGGCGAACCCAAGCCTAGATGGCGAACAAATTATAGACGGTGATGGCGAAAGTATTGATAAATCACCGCCTCAACCTTCGTTAAGTATCGAAAATGGCCGAGAAACATGGGTTGGAAATAAACATTACGTTGCTGGTGTTTTAGATTCGCGGATTCTTTTGGAAGATCCGTCTGGCATTGTTGTGGAAGAAGGCAACCAGCCATCTTTTGTTACTATGTGGTATGAGAAAACTGAACCGAATACGGGAACCCCACTTGACCTAAATATTCGAGAGTCAGATGGTGATAGTTATAAAAAGGAGTATTTATTTACCCTTAATACCGAGTCTTCAAATCTCACAGATATTGCCAAGTTTGAGCTTATAACGAGTGCAATGGATGAGCATGGAAATAGCTATGGTTACAATGGGGAGGATCCACATATAGAAACCTTATATGTGGATAATGATTATCCTTTAGCGACTTATATCCCCCCGAGAGATGGTAATGGTGACCCAATTGACGAAAATGTCTATTTGAATACTAATTATGTCCAAGAACTCACTTTCAAAATTGACGATATTGTAGGAGATAAATTGGACGAGCGAGGGTTAACTTTTTATAACCCGGCAACAGGTGCTACCAATGAATATGACGCTAACTCGCATTTTTCGAGCAATACAGAGGATGATTTTAAGGTAAAACTGTGCTCTGGAGACAAGTGTAGCAGCCAAGGTAATATAATTAGTCCAGAAGATGGTAATTGGACGGTATATGTTAATGCTGAAGACAAACTGTCTAATATAGTTAACCGTCAGACGACTAATGCCCCTCAATTTAGTGTGTTACTTGATTCCAAAGGTCCGGTAGTAAACGGCTCTAAAATTACTAACCACTTAGGTGGCAATACTACCTGGGTTCCTGATATTACTTGGAGCTTAAGTCCAGGGAGTTTGGTTGAAGTCGATATGAAGCCAGAGTCTGGAAGGCGTTTTACTTTACAGCATTATGAAACCGCACCTGAAGAGAGTACTGAGCCGTATCTATTAGGCATACAGCCTAACGTAGAGGTGAGACTAGTTGCCGAAGCATTTAAATATAATGAGAAAAACTTCTTTTACGTAACAGCAACAGACAGTTCTTTTCCATCAGGTACACACAGTGGTGAATTTGAATTCTTAGTCGACAATGTGGGGCCAGTAATTGAACTTGCTGACCCGTGGGTAATAGATACAAACTCCGGCGAAAGCTATGTTCTTGGTACCAACTTTACGGTGAAGCTTACGTCAGTATCTGACGATTCTGATGTATCTAAAGTTGAACTTTGGCAACAAGATCAAGTGGCTGCAATACGTTCAATTGACCCCAAAGATCCAACGCAGCCTTTTGATATCGTAATTACAGAAACACAAAGTGACGCTATCGTAATTAGCGAAGACAAAAAGGCGAACCTGTACCTTAAAGCTGTAGACGAATATGGATTTGAATCTAAAACAGAAATTAGAACTGTTCTGCTAGATCGTGAAGGGCCATCACTAAAGTTAAATGGGTTTGATCCGGAAAGTTTCTATCTTGGTAATTATGTATTCAACCTTTCTGCTCAAGACTTAAATGACAGGGGAACACCATCGTCAGAGGGTGTTAACAAAGAAACATTAGAGTATTGGACTTTCAAAGAAAACCCCTCTGATGCAAGCACCTTAGTTGGTGAAGATATGAAGATTCCTTTAGGAGGCGAAAGCGATGGCGATAGTGCGACTCGCACAATCAGATTAGGTGGTTCCGACATTAGAGGAAATACGACAAGCATAGATTATGTGGTTAAAGTTCAAAACTCAAAGCCCACTATTAACTCGGCTACTTTCACATATGAAGATGGCACGCCAGTTTCTTCTGGTGGCCAGATACAAATTACTCGTGTTGAACCTGTAATTATAAGTATTGATGCTGAAGATGAGAGCGGGATCCCGCTAGTTGAAGGTACTTATAAATATGGGGAACAAACCAACAATATCTCATTTTCTCAGAAAGGTGGCCTTTGGGAAGCTAGGTTGACAGAGGCAGATCTAACGGAAGATGGTGCCTATCAGTTGGAATTCAAAGTATATAATAACGTTCGCTATAGCTCTGAACAAGAAAGGCCTGTTTCCGAACGGTCAGAAAGTATCAATGTGCAACGTCAAGGTGTTGCTCTGTCAATCGTAAAACCGACTGACTTCCAAAGTCATATATCGGGAAGTACCCTTAATGTTGAATTTGGCCCTGCGGGTGAGGTAAAAGCAAAAACATTAGAATGTTGGGTTAGAGAGAATTACACCTCAGACGGTGTGCCGGAAGATGGTTCGAACAATGCTTATTCAGGTGTTATAACTAATCCTCAAGAAAATTATAAGTGTAGCATTACAACTGATGTGAATATGTCTGTTTCACCTGTGGTTTTGATAACGAAAACAGTAGGAACGAATGATACTGAAACAGTCAATAAATTCAGCTTTAATATGATGGATATCGATGCCCCTACGGTTGAACAAGACACATATCAATTTACTGGCAATGACGTTGGTTTGAACGCCGAAGGTAAGAAAGTTCTGAGCTTAACATTGAGCTTCAAAGACAATCTTTCTGGTGTGGATATTAGTGATGGTAACGAACCGTTATTGGTAAGAAATCGATTAAATGTGTCTTTTGAACCAAATAGTTGTAGCTCTAAATTGGGTATAACGACATGTACGTATAGAGAGTTGTATGCCGATATCCTCTCTCCGGGGGCGTTACAGCACTTATACACGATTAAGAACTTGTCTGATGTCGCCGGAAACTTAGGTTCGGATCATGCGTTAGAATTATTGCTTCCAGCCCAAGGCGATTTAGAAATCGCTATTACCAGCCCTGCTGAAGATACTATTATTCGAGGTGAGACCCTTGAAATGAAATTCAAGGTGAAGGTTGGACAAAATTCTGATCTTGAAAATGTCGTCGCAACTCTAGATGGTGCGTCATATAATTTGAATGATAACCCAGAGAACTTTGGCCCTTTCACTAAGTGTGAGGATGACTATTCTTGCTCGACGTTTACCGCGCCATTAGATGACAAACTAGATGGTCAATTTATCAAGCCTAAAATTCAAATTATTGATGTATGGGGAGAGTCTATAAGCGATGAAGTCAGCGTAATGGTCGATAATAGCCTACCAAATGTTGACGACACTGTATCCCTCAATGAATCTCCGGATGATTCTAGCTTAGTTAGATTTCAGTTTTCTGTGTGGGATGAAGGTAGCGGTATAGCAAAGGTTAAGTACACAATAGTTAATCCTAAATATGTATTTGATAAAGATGACATTGGCGACAATTCACACCTTTATTTTGATCTTCCAAAAACTGAGTTAGAAGAGTTGAATTCGATACGAGTCAATGTCGAAGCAACTGACAATGTAGGTTGGACTCAAAATAAGACGATTGATATTGACATTAGGATACCAACTATTGATTTGGCTTTTGATGGAATAACGAGTTTACAAGGGGGTAAGCTTGCTTTTACTAATGATAGCCAAGCGTTCACCATTACCTCTGAAGAGGGAGAGGATGTAAAGGCTGCTTCCTATGCTATAGATTTGGTTCCAGTTTCAGGTAACACGATTAAGTTTTCTGGGAAAATAGCCTCTTCAACAGCTTCAGATACGATGACTTTTGATATCGATGCTCAAGCTGAGTATATGCAAAAAGTAACCGTAACCGATTCTATCGGGCGAGTTATTACTGACTTTAATGTGCTCAACAAGACTTACGATGCTGAAGGCATCGCATCCATTGTTGATTACCAAGCACCGGTCATTTCAAGTATCACCAGTACTCAGGATTCGATGATTCCGGAGGAAGGGCAATATTATTTGGATGTAAGAGCATACGTCTTCGATAAAAATCTAAGCAGTGTTAATTCTACTGCAAACAATGGTACCGATGCCCCGGTAACCCCACAGTTAATTGAAGAACCTATCAAAGACGGTGACCCTTACTTGATACGTTATCTTTTATCTCCTGGCGATTATCTAATAACGGTAACAGCAGACGATTTAGTTGAACACAAGACCGAGAAGTCACTAAATGCAAAAGTTGAAGCTGCAAGTATTCCTGAGTTAACAATATCAACGATAGCGTTAATGCCTTTGGCTGGTGGAGTCGAAATTCCTATTTCATTTACCTTTACTGAAGAGGTTAATAAGTTTGAATTTTCAGATGTCGAAATTAAAGCAGATGATGACAATGATATAGGCGCGCTGAAGCAAGCATCATGGAGTACAACAGACAACATAACTTGGACGGTCAATTACAGAGCGCCTGAAAAACAAGATAAAAACATAACCATACGGGTCGGTGATAATAGTTACGAAAGCGTAAATACTATCCCCGGAAAAGGGGATAGTTTAGTTATGGGGGTCGAGGGTGTACTGCCAACGCTGACCAAAGTGACGTTTGATCCTACTTATCAAGAAATCGGTAAGGATGTTCAAGTTGAGCTTAAGTTTGACAAAGAGTTGCAAGAGGCCAAGGCTACATTAGGCGCGAACAATATTACTATGATTGCTGATACTGAAAATAAGAAAGTTTGGACCGGAACCGTGAAAGTCCCGAACGTACCAGATCTCGGTGTTGGCTTAGTGGTGAGCCAATATAAAGATCTAGTAGGCAATGTGGGCGAGGATAACACGTCATATGAATTGCCAATCACGCCAACGTTAACTGTTGAAGCTATCAGTGATGTTAACGGAGAGGGTGTTGCTAACGTTACAGTCAGTGGCGGCAGTAAACGCTTTGAAATCGGTGATAGTTTTACGATTAAGGCAAGGGACTCGGAAGGGAGCGAAGTAACCGTAAACCCAAATCCAAATCCAAACGCTGACGGTGATTGGAGTTCAAAGCTCGACGTGTCTGGTCTTAAAGATGGCACCATTAGAGTGACGGTTAACGGAACAAACAAGTTGAATGCGCCAGCAGCAGAAGCGGAGACGACATTTACGTTGACGCAAACTAAGCCAACGGTGGACGACAGCCAAACGTCGATTAACCCGACGCACGCAGCGGCGGGTGAGAGCGTGACAGTTACCGCTACATTCGACAAAGGCGTCACAACGCCAACGGGTTCGGCGCTGGGTACAGCGGCGATCAACTGGACAGCCCAATCGGGTACTCAAACCCAATGGGTGGGTACAGCAGAAGTAGCGTCGGTTGCGGATTCGGTGAAGAGTGTGGCGTTAACGCTGCAAGGCTTTAGTGATGCAACGGGCAATACCGGTGAGGCATTCACTTCTAGCAAAGCGCTAGCGATGACCCCAACCTTAACCGTTGAAGCTATCAGTGATGTTAACGAAGCGGGCGCTGCAAGCGTTGCAGTCAGTGGTAATAGCACACGCTTCGAAACCACCGACACATTGACCATCAAAGCGGTCGATACGGACAATAAAGAAGTCACGCAAACCACGACAGTGGCTGCATTGGGTAAATGGAACGCGACGTTAGACGTCTCTGGTC
>NZ_JBFRKI010000044.1:0-584 GCF_041469245.1 Vibrio sp. 10N.286.51.B11
AATTGCTTCTTTAAGAATTGGTCGAGTCACTGCACAGTGATTGAGTGCCTCCATATGGTTCGCAACCACCTTATTAGGGGAAAGGCGAATAAACTCCATGACCTCATCAATAGACATCAATAACGGTTGACCAACATCCATACGAGCACGGCCTGCTGCCACCACTGTGATATCGGGTTTCAACTCAGTCAACGCTCGTTTTACATCATCGGTTAGAACTGTATCACCGCTAATGTAAATAGAAGGCTCATTGGGGAGCTCCAAGAAAAATCCAACACCATTAGCCATTACCTTGTGAATCCATCCATGGCCGTGCAAAGCCGGAACCGCGGTGAGCTTTCCGCCTAAAAAGTCGATAGTTTGCCAGTCTTCAATTCCCCAATTTACCGTTAAGTCGTATTTTTCTAGGTAAGCCTTATCTTTGGCTGGTGTCGCAACTGGGATATTACGACTTGTTAAAAACGTCTCACCTGCCGGATCTAGGTGATCTCCATGTTGTAATGCCTTGATACCAAGTGTTTGACTGTGAGTAATTAAGGTATGAGTAACCTTGTTTAGTAGCTCATCGGCATTACTTGGCATCT
>NZ_JBFRKI010000044.1:943-1110 GCF_041469245.1 Vibrio sp. 10N.286.51.B11
TTACATCATCGGTTAGAACCGTATCTCCGCTAATATAGATAGAGGGTTCATTGGGAAGCTCTAAGAAAAATCCGACGCCATTTGCCATTAGCTTATGAATCCAACCATGACCGTGTAAAGCAGGAACCGCAGTTAGTTTTCCGCCTAAAAAGTCGATAGTTTGCCAG
>NZ_JBFRKI010000044.1:1382-1507 GCF_041469245.1 Vibrio sp. 10N.286.51.B11
TTTGGACAGAAATCATTTAGACTATTTACTTAAATCGGGAGTCACCGGATTAGTTCAGGTATCTAAAACTCCAAGGTCTCACCATCAGCAGGAATAAGGACTTTATCTGACAAACCGTTTTTATC
>NZ_JBFRKI010000045.1:0-395 GCF_041469245.1 Vibrio sp. 10N.286.51.B11
TCTCTATAATGCCGCCTCACTGACACGGCAGACGCCACAAGGCTTCAGCGAGAAATGTTAGTAAGGCAACTAGCTTTAAGCGATGATTCGCTTCTACTTTTAGAAAGTAGGAATTAATTCCAAATAAGTGTTTGACACTGAGAATTAAATCGCTAGAATGGCCGCCTCTTCCGAAGTGATGTAAGTCACAACGAAGAGAAGCTCTTTAACAATTTAAACCTATCAATCTGTGTGGGCACTCGTTGATGAATATCAAAACGTTTTATCTTCCCTTTTTTAAAGAGAAGTAAAACAGATTCTTCGGAATCAAAATTGATTTCAATGAACTGAGTGACCAATACGTTTAACTACTTTCTCTTGTAGAAAGAAGGTATTTGGCACAGTCAATTCATTAT
>NZ_JBFRKI010000046.1:0-40995 GCF_041469245.1 Vibrio sp. 10N.286.51.B11
AGCCGCGATGAACCTAAAAAAAGGGAGCGCATTGCTCCCTAGTTAGTGCTTTTCTTAATGTTTACAAGAATGCGCGGTATGGCAGTTCTGGGTCATTTGTGAAGATGTCTGCAAAGCCACGGAAGTGCTGGTAGTGCATGCGGCCTTTATCTGTTGGGTATGTGTATTTACCACCAACTTGCCAGAAGAAAGGTGCGAAGCCGTATTGAAGACGTTCTTTCTTCATGTTCCACAGCATTTCGATTTCACGCGGGTCATTTTGGAAGTTAGCCCAAATGTCGTGGTGGAACGGAACAACTACTTCACAGTTCAAAGACTCAGCAGCACGAAGAATGTCTGAAGATGTCATTTTGTCTGTTACGCCACGTGGGTTCTCACCGTAAGAAAGCAGTGCAACGTCGATCTTGTGGTCATTACCGTGTTTAGCATAGTAGTTTGAGTAGTGAGAATCACCAGAGTGGTAAACTGAACCGCCTGTTGTTTCTACTAGGTAGTTCACTGCACGGTCGTCCATTCCGTCTAGAATTTCTTTGTCTAGGGAAGATGTTCCTTCAGGAAGTGTCACTAGAGCTGTACGGTCGAATGCGTCAAGAACCTTGATGTTCACGTCTTTGATTTTGATCTCGTCGCCAACTTTAGCAATAACACACCGATCTTCTGGCACACCCCATTTCATCCATAAATCAACACACGCTTTAGGGCCAATGAATTTAACGTGGTCGCCGCAGTTTTGTAGAACTGCCGCTGCAACGTTGATATCAATGTGGTCGCCGTGGTCATGAGATGCCATAACTGCATCGATCTCTTTGATAGCGAAAGGGTCCAATGGGAAGATCGCGGTACGTAGGTTTGGTTGAAGTGCTTCCACACCGCCCATACGCATCATTTGGTGCTGGTTTTTCATTTTTTGAACGGCTTGTGTTTTTTTACCAGTACCACACCAGAAGTCCATTGATAGGTTTGCACCTTCTTCTGATTTTAGCCAAATACCTGTACAACCCAGCCACCACATAGAAAACGTACCCGGTTGCACAACTGTTTGTTCAATCTCTTCATTTAACCATGTGCCCCACTCAGGGAATGTATTTAGGATCCAAGACTCGCGAGTGATTTCGTTTACATTGCTCATGATAATACCTTTTATTTCAATAATTTGATTAATTTTGGATGTAGGGAGCCGAGCGCCTTAATTTGGATTAAGGCACTGAGCTAAATTTATTATTATTGGTGGGCTAGTTAGCCCTGCGATTTAAACTAGGATGACTTGCGTCCCTTGAGCTTCAATCAGTTTTACGACTTCGGGATTGGCGTCTTTACCGGTGATGACAATGTCTATTTGCTTGGTGCTGCAAAAGAGCATTCCGGTACGTTGTCCAACTTTTGAGCTATCGACCACGACGACAAGCTTATCGACCTGTTCGAGCATTTGTTGTTCGGCTACGGCCGTTAACATGTCGGCTTTGTACAGCCCGGCATCGGTTAAGCCTTTACCTGAGGTGAACATCCAGTTTCCCGCATAGCCGCCTAATGAATTAGGGGCAGGGTTTAGAAAGATGTTCTGCGCTTTGTTGTATTGACCACCAATGATGATGACATCGTCATGATCTTCGTTGATCAAGTAGCTTGCGAGTGGAAAGTAGTTCGTTACGATTTGAACGTCATCGCCACATAATTGCTGACCGAGTAGGAAAGCCGTCGAACCACAGTTGATCACGACTGTATCGCCAGCCTGACAAAGCCCTGCAGCTGCTTGAGCAATCTCTGATTTCTCTTCATAGAACTCAGTGCTGTTGATATTCAGTGGTGACCACTTTCTCTTCTGAGTTTCTACTCGTTCCGCACCATTTCGAATTTTTCTAAGTCGGCCAACTTCATCTAACTTAGCGATATCGCGCCTAGCAGTAGCAGGAGAAACGCTAAATTTATCAATAATATGAGAGACGTTGATTGTCTGCATATCTTCTAACAGCGACAAGATGCCGTTATGTCTTTGTACTTCATTCATATTTATCACTCTTTTTGTCGTTGTGACAATTTAATGATTACTTTTGATTTGTTTTGATTCTAATAATCACCATCATGATTGTCAAACCACATCGCTATAAAAACCAGACATTAATCACAATGTTTTATAAGTGGTTGATTTTATTGTATTTATAATTTTTTACGTGTGATCTAAAGCTCAATTAAGCACATTCTGGGTGTGGTTAATTGATATAAATCAAAGTAATCACAAGTGAGCATTGAATGATTACTTTTGATTGGTAAAGTCTAGTTCGTGAGCAAAACTAGAATCATCACATCCTACAAATCATTAAAATTAAAAATCAATCAGGGGTAAAGATATGGAATTCTTATACGATATTTTCTATATTTTTTACAGTCAGGTAATGACCAAAGCACCGTTGCTACTCGGTCTTGTTACTTGTCTCGGCTACATCCTTCTAAAACGTGACGCAACAACTGTTTTCTCCGGCTCTATTAAAACCATCGTTGGTTTCATGATAGTGCAGGTAGGTGCAGGAACATTGGTAGCGGGTTTTAAACCGGTTATTGAAAAAATGAGTGAAATACATGGATTAACGGGATCGGTAATTGACCCGTACACCTCCATGATGTCCACCATGGAAACCATGGGCGACAACTACTCTTGGGTTGGGTATGCAGTATTACTGGCTCTTGGGCTAAACATTCTACTTGTTGCCTTCCGACGTATTACGGGTATCAGAACCATCATGCTGACTGGGCATATCATGTTCCAGCAAGCTGGCCTCATTGCTGTTTTCTACTTCGTGCTTGGTGCAGGTATGTGGGAAACCATTATTTATTCAGCAATATTGATGGCGTTGTACTGGGGTATCTCCTCAAACATCATGTTCAAGCCGACTCAAGAAGTCACTGGTGGTGCGGGTTTCTCGATTGGTCACCAACAACAGTTTGCTTCATGGGTAGCCACCAAGGTTGCACCGAAGCTTGGCGACAAGAACGACAGTGTTGACCACATCAAACTGCCTAAGTGGTTACACATTTTCCACGACAGTATCGCTGCAACAACGTTAGTAATGACTGGCTTCTTCGGCATTATTCTTCTTTCGTTCGGTCTTGATAACCTTCAGGACATGGCAGGTAAAACGCACTGGTTTATCTACATTTTTGAAACTGGTTTGAAATTCGCTGTTGCCATTCAAGTCATCGTTACTGGTGTTCGCATGTTCGTTGCGGAACTGTCCGAGGCATTTAACGGTATTTCTCAACGCCTTATTCCTAACGCTGTTTTAGCAATCGATTGTGCTGCTATTTACGCCTACTCTCCTAACGCAATGGTATTTGGTTTCATGTGGGGCGCAGTGGGTCAATTCACCGCTGTTCTTGCAATGCTAGCGTTTGACGCACCAATCATGATCATTCCTGGCTTTATCCCAATGTTCTTCTCGAACGCCACTATCGGTGTGTTTGCTAACCACTTTGGTGGCTGGAAAGCGGTGATGAAGATCTGTTTCGTGATGGGCATCATCGAAGTGGTTGGCTCTGCGTGGGCAATCCATATCTTCGCTCAATCAGGTACTGAGTTTAATGGCTGGATGGGCATGGCTGACTGGGCTCTGGTATTCCCACCAATCATGCAAGGTATCTCAAGCTCTAGCATGTTCTTCTTTGTGATTTTGGCTTTGGCTGGCATCTACATGTACTTCGCTTCTAAGCAACTACGAGCTGAAGAAGACGCAGAAGCTGCTGCTGAAACAATGACCGCAGTAACGCCTGAAGGTATTGAGGTTGAAGTCGCGGTTCCACAACAATCGACAGCAACCGCTGAAGCACCATCTGTTTCAACAACGGCAGCTTCTACAACATCAGAAACTCGAATCTCACCAGCCGCTGACCAGAAACTGGTTCGTGTCTTAGTGTGCTGTGGCTCAGGACAAGGTTCTTCAATGATGTGCTCTAAGAAAATCAAAGAGTATTTGGACAAGAAAGGCATCCCAAGCTCGACCTTTAACAGCGCCATCACTGATTACAAATCACA
This sequence comes from Vibrio sp. 10N.286.51.B11, assembly GCF_041469245.1. NCBI lineage: Bacteria > Pseudomonadati > Pseudomonadota > Gammaproteobacteria > Vibrionales > Vibrionaceae > Vibrio > Vibrio sp. 10N.286.51.B11. The sequence continues at coordinate 4,025 of NZ_JBFRKI010000046.1, forward strand.
CTTTGGTTCATTCGACATCATCGTTACTTCGGTTGCTCTTGCAGCGAAGATCACGGGTCTGCCGGAAGGTAAGCAACAGTTAGCGGTTAAGAACATGATTATGGTGAAAACTTTCGGCGACGAACTTGTTTCCATCATCGAGAACAACTTCCATAAATAATTAAAAACGGCTCAGTGGTGTCGCACTGCTGAGCCAATAAAAACAATTATATAAGTGAGCAATAACATGAACTTAAAAGAATCTCTTATCAAGAATAACTCTATCCTACTGAATGCAAAAGCAGCCGACTGGAAAGCGGCGATTAAGCTAGGTACTGACGCATTGGTGAAAGCGGGCGTGGCTGAAGAGCGTTACTACGACGCGATTACTAAAGCGATTGGCGAAGAGGGCCCTTATATCTGTATCCATGATGCGTTCGCACTGCCTCATTGCCGCCCTGAAGACGGTGTTATTCGTACTGGGTTTGCGCTAACCGTGCTTGAAACGCCAATTACGTTTGAAGGTGTTGATGAGCCTGTAGATGTGCTGATAACACTAGCGGGTAAGGACTCAGAAGAGCACATCGAAGGCACCATGCAAGTGGCGAACTTGATTGAATTCGATGAAGACTTCTCAAAACTTCGCGCGTGCAAAAGCCCAGAAGAAGTGGCGCGTTTAATTGATGCTGCATTGCTTCAAGCGGAAGCGGCGTAAGGAGGCAACGATGTCTAAATATAGCCAATTGAAACAACGTGTTTTAGAAGCCAATTTGCAACTTCCGAAATACGGTTTGGTGACATTTACTTGGGGAAATGTCTCTGAGTTTGACCGTACTAATGGCGTGATAGCGATTAAGCCATCCGGTGTCGAATACTGTGACATGACAGCGGAAGACATGGTGGTCGTCGATATAGAAGGCAACATTGTTGAAGGGAAACTTAATCCTTCAAGTGATACTGCAACGCACTTAGAGCTCTACAAAGCGTTTCCTGAGGTCAGTGGCATTGTTCACACGCATTCACGCAGTGCCACAATTTGGGCACAAGCCGGTATCGATATTCCAGCCTTAGGCACCACTCACGCTGACTATTTCTACGGTGACATCCCATGTACACGTCGGCTGTCTCACACTGAAATTGCTGAAGAGTACGAGAAAAATACTGGCTTGGTGATCATTGAAGAGTTCAAGCAACGTCGAATCGATCCAATGGCCGTTCCAAGTGTGATTGTTGCAGGACATGCGCCGTTCTCTTGGGGCAAAGATGCCAACGACGCCGTTCATAACGCGGTGGTATTAGAAGAAGTGTCGGCAATGGCGTTGGCAACGCGCACCTTGAATAGCGGCATCAAAATTCAGCCAGAACTATCCGACAAACACTACTTACGTAAGCACGGTGAAAATGCTTATTACGGCCAACAGTAAATCGGATTTCGTTTAAGTAAGTCGTTTCTATTCGAAGTAGCTTCAATATTGATTAGGCCCGACTTCAGGGAATAAGTAGAGGACTCTATGTATAAAGTGCTGGCGTTAGATCTCGATGGAACCGTGTTAAAGGATGATCACACGATTCATCCAGAAGTAAAAAAGGCGATTCAAGAAGCCAAACAAAGTTGTCACGTCATGATTGTTACTGGCCGACACCACACAGCAGCACGACCTTACTATTACGAATTGGGGCTAGATACTCCAATCATCTGCTGTAACGGCACTTATGTTTATGACTATCAAACTGAAACGGTATTGACTCAAAACGCCATAGAGAAAGATAAGGCACTTACTTTCATTAACATGGCTGACGAGTTTCAGCTCAAGATGGTGATGTATATAACTCATGCCATGACGTACTCACAGTACAACCCATTTGCCTACATGTTGACATTGGAAAGCTGGGCTGAAACGGCACCAGAACAACATCGCCCACAAATTTACCAAGTGGAATCATTCATAGAAACAGCTCAACAAGCTGAACACGTTTGGAAGTTTGTGGTAGAGGGGAGCCAAGATTCCGTCGACCGTTTAATGCAACACCCATGGATAGGAGAGAACTTCAACGGTGAGCGTTCTTGGTCAAACCGAATCGACTTTGCTGCAAAAGGTAACAGTAAGGGCCTACGCCTTGCTGAATACATCGCAGAACTCGGTTATCACGCCTATGACGTCATTGCCGTCGGTGATAACCACAACGACATATCCATGATTAAGTACGCCGGATTCGGTGTAGCGATGCTCAATGCTGATGACATCGTCAAATCACACGTTCAACGCGTGTGCTCAACAGATAACAACCATGATGGCTTAGCCCGTCTAATACGTGAACAAATTAAAGGATAACAACATGACTAAACCAATGATTCAGATCGCCCTAGACCAAACAAATCTTCCTGCCGCAATTGAAGTGGCAAACAACGTTGAAAGCTTTGTTGATGTGATTGAAGTGGGCACTATTTTGGCTTTTGCTGAAGGGATGACAGCGGTTTCTACCCTTCGTAAAAACCACCCAGACCATATCCTTGTGTGCGATATGAAAACCACCGATGGCGGCGCAATTTTGGCTCGAATGGCATTCGAAGCGGGTGCTGATTGGATAACCGTTTCTGCGGCTGCACACATCGCAACCATTGGTGCGTGTAAGAAAGTCGCTGACGAATTTAACGGTGAAATACAAATCGAAATTTACGGCAATTGGACAATGGACGATGCTCAATCTTGGGTCGACCTAGGTATCTCTCAAGCTATCTATCACCGTTCTCGTGACGCTGAATTAGCTGGTGTGGGCTGGACTGAAGAAGATCTTGTGAAGATGCGTGCATTGTCTGAAATGGGCATCGAGCTTTCTATCACAGGTGGCATCGTGCCTGAAGACCTTTACCTATTTGAAGGCATTAAAGCGAAAACCTTTATTGCAGGTCGCGCACTTGCGGGTGAAAAAGGTAAAGAAACAGCAGAAGCACTAAAAGCTCAGATCGACCGTTACTGGAATTAGGAGGCGTTATGTACCAAAACTTATTACGCCACCGAGTAGGGCTTTATGAGAAGGCCCTACCTAACGAACTCAGCTGGGAAGACAAACTGGCAACAACCAAAGAGCTCGGCTTTGATTTTCTTGAGATATCGGTAGATGAATCAGACGAGCGCCGTAGCCGTTTGGATTGGAATGACGATGAAGTGTATGTCTTACGTCGCCTGTGTGAAAAGCATGGTGTACCGCTGCAATCCATGTGTTTAAGCGCGCATCGCAAGTTCCCATTTGGATCTGCAGATCCGGTGATTCGTGAACAAGCGGCTATCCATATGGAAAAAGCGATCTCACTCGCTTACAAATTGGGTATTCGTACCATCCAATTGGCTGGGTATGACGTTTACTACGAGCCTGCGGATAAGGTGACTCACCAGAGGTTCATTGAAGGCATGAAGCTTTCTGCGCAGTTGGCGGAAAGGTCGGGCGTTATGCTCGCTGTGGAGATCATGGATACCGATTACTTGAACTCTTTGAGCAAGTTTGAAGTGCTGAGTCGTGAAGTCAATTCACCGTATTTCACGGCGTATCCAGATGTGGGTAATATCTCCGGTTGGAATTACGACATAGTGACGGAACTAAAGTTGAGCAAGCCTCATATCACTCAGATCCACCTCAAAGACACTTATAAAGTGACTGACGAATACAAAGGTCAATTTCGAGACTTAGTGATTGGTGATGGTGAAGTCGACTTTAATGCCATTTTTGAAACGTTGAAAGAGACTGAGTGCGTCGTACCACTCGTGATTGAGATGTGGGCTCAAGATGAACGTTGGAAAGAGAATATACTTACGGCACAAAAACGACTGAATGATGTTTGTGTGCAAACGGGTGTTCCGATGTTGTTTGACCACTAACTCTACTTAGAATTATTAACTAGTTTCTCTTTGCGTTCTCGGTGCTCCTAACGAAAAGAGAAAATGCAGCATATTGCCCCCCAATATGCTGCATTTTTATATCAACATGTCGCTCTAAACTGTTGAAGCTGAGGTTATGTCAATTTCGAAATAGTGGCTGTTCTTAAACAGCAATAGTCACATGATCACGGCCCACTTCAGCCATCTGAATCAGGTAGTCTGTGTGGTACTTCTTTTTGATGACGATTTGGCTACCGATTTCAGCAACAATCTTTACCACTTCCAACGCATCAGAAGGATGCAATGAAGAGTCTTTTGAAATTTCGATATTAACGCCTAAATTTGCCAATTTGATGATGTCGCTAGAATGCATGATGATGTCCAAGATGTTTGATTTTCGTGGACTATACCATCTTCAATTTATGCAACTCTACTCTGCCTATCCTAAAATTTCGGTCGATGCTCTCAATCTATGATTCCAATATGTAAGTAGTAGATCTAACTCACAAATTGCGGGTATCAATAACCTCAATGTGAGGGTGACGTTATGTGCTTAGTATTTACTTTATATACTGCCCCTATTAAGTGATTAGCTTGCTGATCTTCAATAGGGGCATTTTTGGATCGGGCACTCATCAAAATTACTAATCTTTTGGATCTCTCAGTATGAAAATTGTTATTGCACCAGACTCGTTTAAAGAGTCTTTATCTGCCTTATCGGTGGCAGCGTGTATCGAAAAGGGCTTTCGTGAAATCTTCCCTGACGCTGACTATGTGACCTTGCCTTTGGCCGATGGCGGTGAAGGGACTGTGGATGTATTGCTCCAAGGGCTTTTTGGTGAAAAGCGACATAGCCAAGTCGAAGGGCCGTTAGGGCAACCAGTCAATGCAGAATGGGCAATGCTAGAACCGTCGGATCAGAATCCTAAGAAAACGGCTTTAATTGAGATCGCCGCTGCCTCTGGTTTGGATTTACTTAAATCAGAACAGCGTAACCCGTTAATAGCTTCTTCATTTGGTACAGGGCAATTGATCTTAGAAGCCATTGAACAAGGTGCTGAGAGCATTATTTTAGGATTGGGTGGCAGTGCGACCAACGATGGTGGTGCAGGTATTGTTCAAGCGTTAGGTGGACGCTTGTTAGTTAGTAAAGGGCAAGATGGCAAAGGGCAAGATAGTACTGGACAAGAGCTTAACCGAGGTGGCGTTGCACTAGCTGATTTATCATCGATTGATCTTACTGGTTTAGATTCACGCTGTGCTGATATCGAGTTAATTGTGGCGTGCGATGTCGATAATCCGTTGTGTGGTGATAACGGTGCTAGCCATATATTCGGCCCACAAAAAGGCGCAAGCCCAGAACAAGTTGTGATGCTTGATAAGGCGCTTGAGAATTTTGCTCAAGTAGTTGAATCGCAAGGTTGTGTTCGTGGGGATGATCCCGTTCACGAGCGTACTGGTTATGGCGCGGCTGGTGGTGCTCCAATGGGGCTTGGTTTGTTGTTTAACATGCAGATTAAACCGGGGATTGAGATGGTGCTTGATGTTTTGCAAGCCGATGATGTGTTGAAAGGTGCCGACCTTGTGATTACCGGTGAAGGGCAGATGGACAATCAAACTCTGCAAGGAAAAACACCTTATGGCATTGCCAAACGTGCGAGCTTACAGGGCATTCCAACCATAGGAATTGCCGGATCTTTAGGCACCGAAGTAGAAGCGCTTTACGGCGAAATGAGCAGCTTGTTTGGAACTGTAAGATCGCCACAAACTTTAGAAAAAGTATTACAAGAGGCGGAGCTTAACTTAACAAGAACGGCAAGAAATATCGCAGCGACTTTACGGTTAGGTCACAAAATATCTCAAAAATAGTGGCTTCTACGAGGTAGGCTGCGCCTAGCTTTGGTTTTCTGCGTGTTGTAAGTTCATGATTATTATATTGTAAATATTATTGTCAATATTGAATGATTATGATTTAGATCATTAATTTGATAGGTTTTATCCATGATAACGATAAATACAAACGATTATATTTTACTTTAGCCCAGGCGTATTCTATATCCTTAATTACTGCGTGGTTTTGTGTGATGAATAGCCACCATTCAGAAGTAAAGATGCAACAAAGATGGTGCATCTAAAAGGTAATAAGGAATAGATGATGAGTAAAAAATTAACTACAGCTGCGGGTTGTCCTGTTGCTCATAACCAGAATGTTCAAACTGCGGGTAAACGCGGTCCTCAACTTCTTCAAGATGTTTGGTTTTTAGAAAAAATGGCGCATTTTGATCGTGAGGTGATTCCAGAGCGTCGTATGCACGCGAAAGGTTCAGGGGCTTACGGCACTTTCACTGTGACTCACGATATTACTCAATACACCAAAGCTAAACTATTCTCTGAAATCGGTAAAAAGACGGATCTGTTTGCACGATTTACAACGGTAGCTGGCGAACGTGGCGCAGCGGACGCGGAGCGTGATATTCGCGGTTTCGCGTTGAAGTTTTATACTGAAGAAGGCAACTGGGATATGGTGGGTAACAACACGCCAGTATTCTTCCTTCGTGATCCTCTTAAGTTCCCAGACTTAAACCACGCCGTTAAACGTGACCCTCGCACTAACATGCGCAGCGCGAAGAACAACTGGGATTTCTGGACTTCTTTACCTGAAGCACTTCACCAAATTACTATCGTGATGAGTGATCGCGGTATCCCTGCGACTTACCGCCACATGCATGGTTTCGGCAGTCACACGTTCAGCTTCATCAATGCTGACAACGAACGTTTCTGGGTTAAATTCCACTTCAAATCTCAGCAAGGTATTAAGAACTTGTCTGACGCAGAAGCGGCACAAGTGATCGGTGATGATCGCGAAAGCCACCAACGTGATTTGCTAGACAGCATCGATAACCAAGATTTCCCGAAATGGACGTTGAAAGTACAAGTGATGCCAGAAGCGGATGCAGCGAAGGTTCCATACAACCCGTTCGATTTGACTAAGATCTGGCCTCATGCAGATTACCCGTTGATCGAAGTGGGCGAATTTGAGCTAAATCGTAACCCGCAAAACTTCTTCGCAGAAGTAGAGCAGTCAGCATTCAACCCAGCGAACGTAGTTCCAGGTATCAGCTTCTCGCCAGACAAGATGCTGCAAGGTCGTCTGTTTGCTTACGGTGATGCACAACGTTACCGTTTGGGTGTAAACCATCAGCACATTCCAGTGAATGCGCCTCGTTGCCCAGTACACAGCTACCACCGTGATGGCGCGATGCGTGTCGATGGTAACTTCGGTGGCACATTAGGTTATGAGCCAAACAACGAAGGTCAATGGGCTGAGCAACCAGATTTCGCTGAACCAGCACTGAACCTAGATGGCGCAGCAGCACACTGGGATCACCGCGAAGATGAAGATTACTTCTCGCAACCGGGTGACTTGTTCCGCCTAATGACACCAGAGAAGCAAGCGATTCTTTTTGATAACACTGCTCGCAACCTAGGCGGCGTGCCAAAAGAGATTCAATTGCGTCACCTAAGACACTGTTACAAAGCTGACCCTGCATACGGTGAAGGCATTGGTAAACTGCTTGAAATCGACGTGAGCGAATTTAAGTCGTAATCAATCATCTTGATTCGTTAATTGAAAGGCCGTTGAGTGAATCACTCAACGGCCTTTTTTGATCTCGCTGTTTATTAAGCAACCCTAAATCATTGAAAAATTTAATAATCCACATTGATAGTTTTTACCTATCGAATTGATAAATCTATCCCATTATCTTTGTAAGAGTGATGGGATTATTCTACGACTATCAGTTTATAAAGTAGAAGAGTTTGAGATGAATAAGAGCGCATTAATCGTTGAAGGTGGAGCAATGAGAGGTATTTTTGCTGCTGGAGTTTTAGACGCCTTCATGCAAGACGATTTCCGTCCTTATGATTTTGCCATCGGCGTATCTGCAGGTGTATCGAATCTGGTTGGCTACTTATCTCATGCACCAAAACGCAGTTATGATGTGATCACCACGATGGCGACGGATAAAACTTTCTTTAATCCTGCTCGCTTTGCCAAAGGCGGTAACTTGGTAGATGTTAAATGGTTATGGAACGAATCCAATCAACGTTATCCGCTCGATTGTGGTGAGTTGTTTTCAAGTATCCCACTCATTGCTGCTGTCACAAATGTCGATACGGGCAGTGCAGACTACTACCATATTAAGCCAGAAAACCTTTCTAATGTTGTTGAAGCAACAACGGCTTTACCTATCGCTTACCGTGAAACTCCGTGTTTCTCTGGTGGCTGTTATACCGATGGCGGTGTAGCCGATTCGATTCCGGTTCGTGAAGCATATCGCCGTGGCGCACGCGATATTACCGTGATTCTGTCTCACCCATTGAGCTACCGAATGAAGCCTCAAAAGCACCAATGGATGCTGAAGAAACTATTAAAGAAATTCCCGAATATTGCTGAGTCGATGGCGGTACGTGCTGAAAACTACAACCAGTCTCTGGAGTTCATTCGTAACCCACCCAAAGATGCGACTATTAAAGTGATAGCGCCACCTGAAGCCTTCGCGGTTAAGCGTTTAACTATGGATCAAAGTACTCTTAATACAGGTTACGAGATGGGCGTCAAAGCCGGTGAAGAGCACCTTGCTATTAGAAAAGGCGTTTATGGTTTAGACACTGAAGATTGTCATTTCTGCGTCTAGGAACGGTTTTAGAATACTGAATAAACGACGAAGCCACGCTGTTCACTTCAGAATAGCGTGGCTTTGTATCTGTAGACCTAGTTTGTTTTTAACTCAGCCTGCTGTTAACTCAATCTGTTATTAAACGAGTTCGTTGCCGCTGGTGTTGCCAGCAAAGAAAGCATCAACACTGGTGAGCGTTGTATTGGCGATGTTGAACAGAGCATCTTTGGTCAAGAAAGCTTGGTGACCTGTGAACAATACATTGTGACAAGCAGATAGGCGACGGAATACGTCATCGACAATCACATCGTTAGATTTGTCTTGGAAGAACAGCTCTTTCTCGTTGTCGTAAACATCAAGACCAAGTGCGCCAATCTTACTCTGTTTAAGCGCTTCGATAGCAGCTGTGGAATCCAGTAGTTCACCACGGCTGGTGTTGACAATCATCACGCCGTCTTTCATCTTCTCAAACGCAGTCGCATCTAATAGGTGGTAGTTCTCTTTACTCATTGGGCAGTGTAGAGAAATCACATCAGACTCTTGGTAAAGTTCGTCGAGTTCAACGTATTTAGCGCCTAACTCAACAGCTAACGGGTTTGGATATGGGTCATAGCATAGGATATTCATGCCTAAACCCTTCAGAATTCGCATCGTCGCTAGGCCAATCTTACCCGAGCCAATCACACCGACCGTTTTACCGTGGAAGTTAAAGCCAACTAACCCCTCAAGAGAGAAGTTCGCATCACGAGTGCGTTGGTATGCCTTGTGTAGTTTACGGTTCAAACACATCATCATGCCAACCGTGTGTTCTGCTACCGATTCTGGTGAGTAAGCCGGAACGCGAACCACTTGCAGACCAAACTCTTTGGCTGCGTCTAGGTCGACCTTGTCAAAGCCCGCACAGCGCATCGCGATTAACTTGGTGCCGCCTTGAGCAAGAATCTCTAACACGTCTCGCGATAGGTCATCGTTTACAAACGCACAAACCACTTCGTTGTCGTGCGCCATTTTTGCTGTTGTTGTGGTGAGTCGAAAATCGTGAAAATGAAACTCAGCGTTGAGTTCGCCTTTTGCCAGTTCGAATGATTTTTCGTCGTATGATTTTGAGCTAAAAAAAGCAATGTTGAGCATGGCTTCCTCTCTTACCTAAAATATAAATAACCCACTAATTCATTCTCTGAAACGGGATTAAAACAAGGGCATGTTGACCTTTCGCGGTTAAGTTTTGTTCGAGATAAAATCGTTTTAATCGCGACGAGAGGTTTGCCGCCTAGTCATTCTAAGCAAAACCCTCTCAACAAAGAGTAAAACGATTTTAGCCGAACCCTTCGGGCAGTGTTTGTGGTTCCTTTCTACAGCGTTATCGAATTCTCATGTAGGCGAGCTACACGTCGAATTCTCTGCCTTGTATAAATAACCCACAAACGGCTGCAAAAATCAGCTCGATAGGTCAACATGCCCTACAACTCTGTTCAATGTGCTAGAGTTTTTTTCTCTTGTCTATCACCATTAGTCATTGTAATTGCTATGGTTATTTGATCTTTTGTCTTCACTTATTGAACATTAAAAATCACATTACGAGGTTGCTTGCTTATAAGTTCATCAATATTGAATGAATCTTACTTTCGGGTGTGGAACGTTGAATTTTCCAGTGTGACGGAATACGTAAATGACTCATATAAAACCTCTTCTCTAACTGTTCTTTGAAAGTTGTGCTTCTGTCTAACGAGTGGCGGTTGTTATTTACCAGTAGTTCTCACTGCTGAATTGACCGGGTTTTCTGCGTAAGTGCTTTTCGAAACCTAAGCTAGTTAGCGCTTCGCTTGTGTCACGAACCATTTGCGGATTGCCGCAAAGGTAGAAAAAACTGCGGGTTTGATTGAAAGCGACAGACGCGGCTTGCTCGAGGTCGCCTCCAAGTAACAAATTTGGGATTCGTCCGCGCAAAGTTCCGGTAACTGATTCTCTAGAAATAATTGGCACATATTTAAGTCTCCCTTGAAAGTGATTAACGAGTTGAGTGATACGATCTCGATAAGTCAGGTCTTGCTCTGTTCTTACAGCATGCACTAGAACCAGATTCTTGAATGAAGAGGCTTTGTCTGAAGCCAACTCATTTTGCTGTATCTGCATGCTCTCAAGTATTGAGATAAATGGGCCTACCGCGGTTCCGGTTGAAAGCATCCATAGATCGTCGGCGATCTCTGGGATCTCATCTAAGGTCATAAAGCCACTTGGGTCTTTGCCGACAAAGATGTCATCGCCCATCTTCAACTCATGAAGTTGAGGTGAAAGCTGACCGTTCTGATCCTTAATAATCAAAAATTCCAGATGTTGATGACCTTGTTCGTGCTCTGGCGCGTTCACCATCGAATAGGCGCGTCTTACGAACTCATCCTCACTGTTAAGTAAGCCAAGTTTCGTGAACTGACCTGCCTGATAAGAAGAGACAGGTGCACTAACCTGGAGTGAGAACAATTGATCTGTCCATTCTGTTTTGTTTAGGACTTTGCCTGTAACTAAACCATGAGGAATATCTGTCATATCATCCACCTTTAAGAAGAGAAGTTATCTCATTAAGGATACTCAACTATTTACACTTTAGAGTTGCATGTACCACGCCAATAATGAGAATGCTTATCAATACTGCTTAAAGGTTAATTATTGGGTCGAATGTTGTCAAAAAGACAATATACTATTTGAGTCCAAATGACTCGTGCATGTGTTTTTAGTTTCGTTTTAATAGACTTTAGCTGGTTGAACATCGTTAACATAGGTTGAGTGGTTTGACCCCTAGGATATTCAATCAATTACTGAAGAGAATAATTTATAGATGCGTATAATGGCGGCTTTCGTTCTCAATATAACTGTGTTTTATGCTTGATAATCTTCGTATGGCCTTGAACGTATTGTTCGTGACCATTAATACTGCATTCACCGCATTGGCTGTGAGTCTGTTTGCCCTAATCAAACTTATTTTGCCAATTTCTGTCGTTCAAAAATCATGCACTCGCTTAGCTAACTTCACATTCTGGTGTTGGGCTTCTCTTAATTTATGGATGTTGAACGCCAATAACGATATCGAATGGCAAGTGGAAGGGGGGGAAGATATTTCGACCAAGCAGTGGTATTTGATGATGTCTAACCACCTAAGCTGGGCAGATATTGTGATTTTGTCTTCAATCCTAAAAGACAAAATGCCGATGACGAAGTACTTCTTGAAACATGAATTGTTGTACGTACCATTTGTTGGCTTGGCCTGCTGGGGCTTAGATATGCCATTCATGAGACGCCACTCTCGTGAGTTCCTATTACGCAACCCAGAACGCCGTAATGATGATTTTAATGCAATCAATAAAGCGTGTACTAAGTTCAAATTAGCACCGACAACATTGGTTAATTTTGTTGAAGGGACTCGTGCAAACCACGAGAAACTGGCGTCAGCAAAGACCCCTTATCGCCACTTATTGAAGCCGAAAACTGGGGGCGTGGCATTTGCTTTATCTGCAATGGGCCCAATTTTGGATGGCATCGTGGATGTGACCTTAGCTTACCCTGAAAACCAAACCTCTCCGTTTGAAGATATGCTGAAGGGCAAAATGACTAAGGTCGTTGTGCGTATTAAATTGCATCCAATGGATGAGAACGTGAACGGTAATTACTTTGAAGATAAGGCATTTAAACGTCGCTTCCACAATTGGTTGAACAGCACGTGGAAAGAGAAAGACGTCTACCTTGATACGGTTTATGGGGTTGATAAGCCTTCTGAGGTAGAGACAGTTGACGAGCCTGATGTGGCTTATAAGAAACAAGAACAGTAAGCTAAAACTGAATCGATAGCATTAATAAAGCCGATAGCTCATTGAACTATCGGCTTTTTTATTAATTTGACTTTCTTAATATTCAAACCATTAAGTTAGTACTTACTATGGCTTAACCGCCTGGTAAGCATCAATAATATGCTTTACTTGGCTAGGTTTTCCTTGCTTCTCTTGTCCTTGATGGATACGTAAGTAGTGCTGCAATGTTTTGGCTTTGTATTGCTGTGATACCTTCACTTGTTCATCACAACTTGGTGTCCAGATCTTGTCACCGACGTTTGATATCTCGCTAACGGTTTGGCTCTTTTCTGAATCACCGCGACTATTACTCACCAATAAAATCTCGTAGTAACGACGGTTCTCTTCAATCAACACTTCATCAATAAGACCAAAATGGATCGCCTTTAAATGGCTTCTCAACTCGAATTGCTGATGCACCGGACAAAGCAAGAAATCGATCGCTTTGTCTGGGTGTTGACGATGAATATCATCGACGAGCTTTTGAGTAAGATCGCCACCGACGCCCGCAATAATCACCAGGTGTTTGCCAGTATGTTTCTCAAGCGGGATAGCGGCGACATCCATACAGTAGACTTGCCATTGGCTAGTCACTTTCTGTTCTGCTATTGCACCTTGCGGAAAGTAACGCGTAAGTTTGCTTTCCAAATCGCTCATAAGAGACGGGACAATATCGACAAAGTGAAGCTGAGGTGCTTTGTTATCCGACAACAGTTGAACACCCAAGAAGCCGTGATCACAACAACAGTCCCAAATATGTTGGTAGTCATTGCTGACAAGGGAATGGAGAGTTTGCAGTCGGTTACTTAGCTTCATAAGGCTCGTGTCGTTAGAAAAGGGGTATTGTCGTGTTGAACGCGCATTGTAATGACTTTCCATAAAAACAAAAGCACCTAGGGTATGAATCCTAGGTGCTTTGTAGTGGCTACAGAAATGTAAGTATAGGTTTACGATGCTTTGGCAACGGCTCTGATATGGCCTTCCACTCGGTTCTTACCAAGTTGTTGCGCGATAAGTTTCGCTTGTTCCGCCAGCGCTAAAGCTGAGTCTGTTTCACCCTCTATTTGCGAGTATCCCACGCTAACCCCTAGCGATAAGGTGATATCTGGAGTGACGATGGTTTTCTCCGCGATTGCGACTCTGCACTGGTCTAGCTGGAATTTGGCATCTTTCACATCATTGGCTTTGAATAATACTGCGAACTCCTTTCCTCCAACACGAGCCAAGCAAAGTCCCTTTGGCTTGGGGAAGTAACTGCGTATCGATTCTGCTGTCAGCTTGATCATCTTGTCACCCACAGCTTCACCATAAGCTCGGTTCACGTGGTCAAAATTATCGATATCGAGTAGAGCGATATAGGTTTCAGGCTGGTTGGCGTAGTTTTCCAGTGCAATATTAAAGCTACTTTTGTTGTCTAATTGCGTCATCAAGTCCTTGCTACTCAACTGGTGCTGAAGCAGTAAGTTGGACAGTGAGACTTCCGTGTAATCTCTGATCATACGTAGAATACTCTGGCTGATCGGTAAGTTTGCGTTTACGTACAACACTGCGATCAACTGCTGACGAGAGTGCAAAGGAATACAGTAATGACGTTGGTGTATTTTGAGTTTACACGCCAGTGGATCGGCGTACTTACCACTTCGGTAAGCCATAGTGTCCGGTGTAAATCGCTCTGCAAGGGCTTTGTCACAATGTACCGTGGATTTGTTTCCGTGATAGTCGATGGTACTGAATGCGTGGTTCTCAAGCTGATAGAGACAGAATTGAATGCCTTTTTGGTAGGTGAAACTATCCAGTATGGATTTTAACTCTCGCTTAAAGCTTACAAGGTCATCGACTTTATTCAGTTGCGACAAGGACACGTTCAAACGATAAGCCAGATAGTTGGCACCAATCCACAATAGCAGGAGTGAGCCCAGTACTAAGCCCGTCAACGTAAATTGATGTGAGCTGGTTAAGATGTCATGGCGGTCAGTGCCCGCAATGAACACCCAATTTAAGCTGTTGTCTGCGTCAAATACCGATATTTTGAAGTTATCTTGATAGTAATATTCGTTCTTACCAACGGTTTCACCTTGTGAGAGTTGGTGGCTGATCCCTGCATGGAAGCTGATGGATTTAGAACCGATACGCTGTGGATCCGGGTGGAATACCAGTCGCTCTGTTGCTCTGTCTACAACAAATACATAGCCATTATTAAGCGTTTTTAAATCTCTTAAACCTTGCGTGGTATGCATTAAATCAAACTCAATCCATATTTCTTCGTTGAGCTTTTCTGCAGTGTGTTTAACGGCGAAAACCCATCGTCCATCGGCTTTTTGGTAAACGGAAGAGATGTAAAAATCTTCTACAACACCGTCTATTGAATGCCATTGTATTGTGGCGATTTGTTCATTGGAAAGAGGAAGGCCACGAGTGGAGACATAATGTTGGGAGTTAGGTTGGTATCGAACGATATCGGAGAAATTTGGTGTTCTTCTTAGAATATTATCACTCAATTCTCTGAATTTTTTATCACCGATTGGAGCCGTTTTAGGCAAGCCTAGACTGGTTTCTAAAAAATAGAGTTTGCCGAATGTGGCTTCGATGTTGGAACGAATGGTAGAGCTTGCGATACGAATGTTTGATGATGATTGTTCTGTTGCTGCTGTTTCTACTTTTTCAAGCTGAGTCATAGCAAGATAGAGCATCCCTCCAGTTAATAAAATAATGTATGGTTTAAAAAGCCGAATTAATGTTTTAGGTAAAGCCATGATATCCAAAGACGTTATAGATTCATTTTTATAGTACGGCAATACTAAACAGTTTCATTAACCACATCAATGCAAATGATTCCATATGGATGAATGATTTTTGTGATATTCAGCTAACAAAAAAGCCAGCTGTAAATATAACTGGCTTCTATGGTTTTCGGTGTTTTATTAAGCTGACTAAGCTTTTGCTTTAATCAAATCAGCCTGATCTGGCGAATAGTGCAAAATTGCCATCGAAGTTGGCGACAACAACATTTCACCTTCTGCATGACCGGGTTTAACGTTTCGCGAGTTGGTATCACAGATGGTTACCCAGTTTTGTTCACGGTCATTCGGTAACGAGAAACGTGCTGGCGCATTGGTTTGGTTGATAAGATAAATTAACTCGTCGCCATCTTTACCAATACCTAAATGCAAAGCGACTGAGCTTAAGCGGTTCCAGTCGTCATGCTCCATAAGTGTGCCATCGACACGGCTCCAGAAGATGCGGTTAGAGTTACGCTTTTCGCCACTGAATGCCTTAATAAACGGCACCATGTATTGCTGACGAGCAGAGATCATTTCAGATAACCAAGTCTTGAAGTAAGTCTTGCGCTCTGAATCTTCCCAGTTAAGCCAGCTGGTCACGCCATCTTGGCAATAAGCGTTGTTGTTACCTTTTTGAGTATGAGATAACACATCGGCTGTCAAAATATGAGGAATACCAAACGCAAACAGCAGACTCGCCATGAAGTTGCGCTTCTGCTTTTCACGTGTTGCGATAACTAACAGGTTTTCGGTTTCACCTTCAACACCGTAGTTTTCAGAACGGTTGTCGCCGTGTCCATCGCGGTTGTTCTCACCATTCTCTTCGTTGTGCTTATGCTTGTAAGACACAAGATCCTGCATGGTGAAGCCATCATGGTAAGTGATGTAGTTGACGGTTAATTTGTAAGGCCAGTGCGCTGCACTGTAGATATCACGAGAGCCCATTAGGCGTGTAGCAAACTCTTTTAGGTACCCCTGATCACCGCGCCAGAAGCTACGTGTGATGTCTCTCAGCTTGTCATTGCATTCATTCCAACCAAGCGGGAAATTACCCACTTGATAACCATTAGGACCAATATCCCACGGCTCTGCGATTAACTTAGTTTCTTTAAGTACAGGGTCTTGAGCTACGGCTTTAAAGAAAGCAGCCTCAGGGTTGTAGTTGTCACCTTCGCGCCCCAGTGTCGCTGCCAAGTCAAAACGGAAGCCGTCGACTTGGAATTCGCTTACCCAGTAACGAAGCGTATCCATTACTAAGTTGAGTGCTGGCTGGTGGGTAAGGTCGACGGTGTTTCCACAGCCAGTGAAGTTCGCGTAATGGCAGCCATGTTTAATGTAGTAGCGGCTATCGAGTGCTTTTAGGTTGAAGGTGGTTCCGCCTTCCCCACCTTCTGCTGTGTGGTTGTACACCACGTCTAGAATGACTTCGATGCCATTGCGGTGCAGTTCGCGAATCGCAGTCTTTAACTCGTTTACGGCATCTTTCTCTGCGTAGCGAGGGTCAGGCACCATAAACAAGTATGGGTTGTAACCCCAATAGTTCACTTTACCCATGTCTAATAGGTGTGGTTCATGCATGCATGCGGCAATGGGCAAAAGCTGTAGAGAGTTGATATTTTGCTGTTTGTAGAACGCAAGCATTTCAGGGCTCACTAACCCTAAGTAGCGTCCTTTAGTATTGGCAGCCACTTCTGGGTGCAGTTGAGATAGACCTTTTACATGCGTTTCAAAAAGAACGGTATCTTCGCGGCTAATGCGTGGCTTTTCTACATCTTGCCAATCGAAGGTGTCATCAACAACGACACATTTCGCCATAGCAAAGCTTTTTTCATTGGTATATGGCGTGACGTAATCGAGCGGTTCGCTTATTGCTTTGGCATACGGGTCTGAAAGCAGGATAGGGCCATTGTCCGTTTCGGCAATGAAGCCGTATTTTTGCCCCGCTTTAATACCATCAATAAAGACATATCTGATATCAGCGTATTCATTTTCCAATTTATAAGTGGTGAATTCGTCGTTCTCGTCAAAAAGAGCGAGTGAAAGAGATTTACAGTCAGGAGAATAAATAGAGAAGTTGCAGCCAGTGTTACCTAGCGTTGCGCCTAGCGGATAAGGGCGAGCGAGCGTTCTAGTCATTGCTTGATTTCTTGTTCGTTTATCGACATCAGTGAACTATAAGTAAAAAGCTTTGTCACAGTAAGGTCAAGCAACTTCACAGATTAATTACGGTAAAAAAAATAATTCATCGATGAAGTTCAAATTATATATTTGAGCTAGATCTCACTTATGTTGAATAATTAGATCTGTGTGCTGTCTACTCCTCCTATATTAAGTGATCTACCTCTTTAAAACACCATTCTGTATATTTTCTACTCCCCTCTAGTCCCCCTTAATTTAGTTGGGGGTGGAGGAAGTCAAACTTGTCATCCCCTCTTAATATTGACCCCGTTGAAACGAATCAGGGGAAACCCTAAACCTCTCTATCTTACGACTACCATTACTGCCTTTGGTTGCCGCAAGAGAGCAAAAATATA
The DNA here is from genome assembly GCF_041469245.1 of Vibrio sp. 10N.286.51.B11. NCBI lineage: Bacteria > Pseudomonadati > Pseudomonadota > Gammaproteobacteria > Vibrionales > Vibrionaceae > Vibrio > Vibrio sp. 10N.286.51.B11. Next base: position 21,711 of record NZ_JBFRKI010000046.1, read on the forward strand.
AAAACCTAAAATAAATCGTCCTTAATGGAGTTAAGAATGAAAAAAGTAAGTTTGATTGCTGTTGCAGTGGCAACTACATTAGCTGCTGGCTCTGCGTTCGCTGTAGATTTTAATGGCTACATGCGTGCTGGTACTGGTATTAGCGGTAACGGTAACGGCGACGTATCAGTAAATAAAAACGGTATTGGTCGTCTAGGTAACGAAAATGACAACTACTACGAGTTTGGTCTAGCTGAAGAACTAAAAACTGGCGAGCAAACGTGGCGCGTAGAATCTATGATTGCTCAAGGCAACAACGGTTCTAATGGTTGGGAAGACGGTGATTTCAACGTTGCACAATTTGCTGTTAAAGCTAAAGGCGTGATCGCTTCAGACAAAGAAGCAACGCTTTGGGCTGGTAAAACATACTACCAACGTAAAGATATCCACATCACTGACTTTTACTTCCTAAACACGTCAGGTACCGGTGGTGGTATTGAAAACTTATCTATTGGTGACCAGAAGCTTTCTGTTGCGCTGATTCAAGACGGTGACCACGACGAGTCTACAGGTTACATTTTTGATGCTCGTCTAGCGAACATTGGCCTATGGCAAGATGCATCTCTAGAGCTAGCATTAGCGTACAACTTTGCAACTGACTCTGATGATAAGAGTGAAGAAGCGGATGATGGCCTACTAGCTTCTGCGATCATTCACCAAGGTATGGATAACGGTTTCCACCAAACTATCCTTCAATACGGTACTAACGGTTACGGTGTTCAGGCGGCTAACTTCTGGGGTTCAGGTACATACTACGCTCGTGGTACTGAAGCATTCAACGATGCATCTGGTTTCCGTTTGATCAACTGGGGTGTAATGAACCTAGGCGAATCTTGGGAAATGGGTCACCAACTAGCATACCTATCTGGTAGCGACATCGGTGGTCAAGCTGCAGGCGTTTACACAAACAAAAACTTTGATATCGACCAGTACTCTGTAGTTGCTCGTCCAATGTTCAAGTGGAACGACACTATGCGTACTATCTTCGAAGCAGGTTACAATGCTGGTGAGAAAATTTCAGACAGCGGTTTAGCTAAAGAAGATTTCGGTAACGCTAAGTTCACAGTAGCTCAAGCTTGGGCTATGGGTGACAGCTTCTGGGCTCGTCCTGAAATTCGTGTTTACGGTTCTTACATCCTAGATACTGAAAACAAAGATGCATTCAACGGCGACGATACTGAGTACGTGTTCGGTATCCAAGCTGAAGCTTGGTGGTAAACACTTAGCTTAACAAATCCTAAACTGTCCTAATTCATAGCCGGCTCGCGTCGGCTATTTTTTTAAGGAATGTACGATTAAGTTGATCGTTCCCTAGGTGAATAGTTCTCTTTGTGGTAATTAAAGTTAGTAAATTTCTTAAAAAAATAACAAGAAGGAAGGGTTATGTATTTTAAAGCTCTAATGTTGAGTGGTTGTGTTGCGTTGGCCGGTTGTCAATCTGCACAAGTAGTCGAGCAAGTGCAAGTGGCACAGGCTGAACAAGTTAACTCTATTGCTGGTCTTCAATTTGCCCCGATGAAGCTTCCAAGCTCGGCAATTTTCGATGTAACACCAGACAGTCAAATTTTAAACTATCAGGGTATAAACAGCCCTGTAGTAGCGATCGAGCTACCAGCGGATCGCGGTGAATACTCTATTAAGATCACCAGCATGATCGGTGATACAGCATTTGTGCCGAATGCCGTGATTTACGATAAAAACGGTCGCGAGTTAGAGCGTTATGGCAAAGAGAGCTTCGAATACGCGAAGCCTAGGTTGCATTTGGGCAACCGTCTTGTTGCAGAAAATGATTTTTACCCACCGACAACTGCTGAATCTGTTTACTTAGTTATCTATACAGAGCAAGAAGATCTTGGTGGTTTTACTGATGTCATTCACCCTGCACGTTTAGATGCGGAAGGCCGCGGTAACTACCTGCCAGAAGTAGAAGACATCCCCGTTCCAAACGCGAATGTCGGTAAGATTGAAGTGACTATTGATAGAGTGGGCTTCTTCTCATTTGGCTCTAGCAGTGAATCTAACGCTAAACCAGCGGCAGCAGCTAAGGTTGAGACTATTCAACCAGAAACACAAACTTACTATCATAATGCCATTCAAGCAGCAGTAGACGCAGACAATATTCCCAAAGCACTTAGCTTATTAGATGAAGCAAAAGCCCTTGGTATTGAAGGTGCACAAGAAGCCTTTGTGCGAGCCGTCAACGCCAAGTAATATAGATAAAGGGTTCCTTTAAAAGTGCAATGCTTGTAAGTTAAGCATCGGTTAGCATCTTCTAAGGAACCCTATCGAATACCGCTTTAATGTATATGCTTTTTATTTGCAATGTTCAGCAACTTTCTCGCCTAAAGGGACTTCTGTATTTTCGCATTTTGATACGTGACCAGTAGTCGTTTCCCCTGCTTTATCCGTTTCCATATATTGATCAACATTACCGTTGCTTTCAAGTGTTTGCAGTGCCTGTTTGTGCGCGGCATTTTCAGCTTGTATTTGTTGCGTTGTTGCAGTGCTAGGAGTATGTGCCAGGGCGCGAGCAGCGTCGGTAGATTCTACAAGATCAGTGGTATTAGCCAAAGCCATCCCGCCCATCAATGCTGTAGTCACGATGCCCATTTGGATGGTTTTGATGATATGTTTACGGTTCATGGAAGTTTTCCTAATCAAAATTTAACGACACCGCAAACAACTGCGGTGTTTTGCTGTTGATAGAATATTACATCGAGAATTGAATGTATTTTAATCGTAATTGTAGGGCGTAACCCTTCAAAAAAGGCTGCCAGGATTAATTCTGTTCACTTAAGGGAGAGCGGCATTCCTACTATGATATATCGTTAAGATTTGGTTTTAACGGTTCTAAGGAATATCCTTTCCCTTTAGTTCTAAGTTTTCAGCCATGTAATCGAATGTAGGGGCTATAAAGTATGGTTGGAAATGCCCCGAATTTTAATGGGCGATGCAGTTGTTTATTATTTGCTTAAATCTGCTGGGTTCAATAGTTGTAAAAAAGGGAGACTGGCGTCTCCCAAAGGCTAGCTTTCGCTGGTTTTTATTATCTGTTACTTCGCTTCGATACTTTAAGCTTTACTGCTTAGTGACCGAAACAACTGGACCATCTACATTGTCATCCAGCTCGTGAATCGCATTCAGAGTGAATGTATAGCTACCAGCTTCTGTTACGCTTAGTTGGCAGTTACCATCAGTACCTAGGTCGATTGATCCATCAGCAAGTTCAAGAGAGTCGCAACCTAAATTAGGAGTTGCCCAATCTGCATCGGCAAACTTGAAGTTATTTTCGCCCACTTCCAAATAACCAGTTACAGAGTACACCCCATTAGCAACAAAGCTCATCGCCCAATCATCAACAGGGTTCCAACCATTCATATCACCACGCACGTACACGGTTGTTTGACCGTACGGAGGAATGCTCGATACATCCTTGCCTGAGTTATCAACCGGCAAACCAGCACCTTGTGCATCGCCTTGAGCTTGTACAAATACAGCGGTGGTTAGTGCAGGGACTGTGAAGGTTTCAGCGGCGAAGCTTGCACCTTTTACAATGTCATCTTCAGAGCTCTGTTGAACGGTGTGAAGTGTAAAGCCGGTTGCTCCCGTGATTTTGAACGATTGAGATTCATTCGTTGAGTTTACAACTGCGACAATCGCATCATTGGCAGGGTCAAGGTCTTCGCCCGCAGACACGCCATCATCGATCGACATGACAATCAGGCCTTCGACTTGATCTTCGCCAACGTTACGGAAGTCGACACGCTTCATAACTTCGTCAGCTGTATCTAAGCGGAACAGTTCGCTTGAGCTACGGATCTTTAATAGCTCTAGGAATTGCTGCTTAGTTAACTCAATGTCGTCTGCGTCTGGTTTAGCCGCGCTGTCAGCAATGATAGTTTTGATCAGATCCCAGTTGGCACCATCTTTGTCTTCACGTGGTAAGCCAACATTCCAGTTGTTGTTAGTACCATCAAACATTACGCGGTTGTACCAGTCACCAGAATCGTAAGAGTCGCGCTGCATAGACTTTGAACGTAGCAGTTCAGACCCCATATGGATGAATGGTATGCCTTGGCCTAACATCACGGTAGAGAGTGATACAGACTGCATGCGAGCACGCTCTGCAGAGCTAGTACCAGTGGCGATTTTGTAAGCGTTGTTATCCCATAGTGTTTGGTTGTCGTGTTTTGATACGTAAGAGATGTTCTCTGAAGGCATCTTGGTGTAACCAGCTGGCGCGCCGTTGTAATCAACATTTTTACCCAATTTGGTATCGCCTTTGTAATCAATCAGTACGTATTCTGCGAGGTTACCTGCCATCCCCAAACGAACAAGGTCTTGGTTATGTAAACGACCATTGATCGAATCTTGATCAACTTTGGTTTCTTCATTGGCAATCGCTGCGTTACCAAAGCCTTGGTTAAAGCGAAGTGGGTGGTTGCCTGCTGAATCGACGCCACCGTCGAACGGACTACCACCACGAACGGCGTCACGCAAACGGTCTGAGAATGTACCGATCTCAGTACCTGCCATATTGATTTGGTTTGCTTGATCGAAGCGGGCGTTGTTGGCGACTTCACCAAAGTCCCAGCCTTCCCCGTAGAACAGAGTATTCGGGTCGATTTTGCGCACTTCTTCCAATGCTTCGACCATTACATCTTTTGGCTGGTGGCCCATCAAGTCAAAACGGAAACCATCCACTTTGTAGTCGTCAGCCCACACCTTAAGTGAGTCGACCATCAATTTACCCATCATCAGGTTTTCGGTCGCAGTGTTGTCACAACAAGTCGAGTTTTCTACGCCACCAGTGTTGACGTTAAGACGGTGGTAGTACCCAGGGACAATCTTATCCAGTACCGACTTATCGTTCACACCAGACGCATTGGTGTGGTTGTATACCACGTCCATGATCAGCTTAAGATCCATGTCGTGCGTAGCTTTGACCATCTGACGGAATTCGAGAATACGTTGAGAACCATTAGGATCGGTCGCGTAACTTCCCTCAGGAACTGTGTAATGGAATGGGTCGTAGCCCCAGTTGAAGCTATCAAGCATACGAAGGTCATTCATTAATGCTTGTGCGTCACCCGTTGAAGGGTCATAACCATCGAGTACGTCTTCGATGACTTTGTTTTCGTCTTCGCTTCCACATAAGGTAGCTGTCGGTTTTACATCACACAGTTTTCCTACGGTGTCGGTGATATCAACACGGCTCGCGGCATCTTCATCGACGGTAGCGATATCAAATGCTGGTAAGATATGCAGCGTAGTTAAACCTGCTTCTTGGAGAGCTTGTAGGTGTTTGACCGACTCACGATCGGCTTCTGTAAGAGCGAGGTACTTGCCATTTAGGCTAGCTGTGCCGAGCTTATCGCTGAAGCTAAAGTCACGTAGGTGTGATTCGTAAAGTACGTGGTCTTCGTCTTTTTCTACGGTTGGTCGTTGGTAGTTGTCCCAGTTCGCTGGTTTCAAGGTTGAATCATTTAGGTCAATCACTTGAGAGTATGCCGAATTCTTCGATAAGCTGAGAGAATATGGGTCTGTCACTAGGCGAGTCTCAATGTTGCCTGTGGTTGGGTGGTAAACCTTCACTTGGTAGCGATAGTAACTGTTGACAGCGTTAGGTACCGCGTCAGTCGCCCAAATACCCGTCTCAGTGTTTTCTGTCATTGGAAAAACTTGTGAGCTTTTCAGGTCTTCGCTGTAAAGAACTAGCTCTACATCTTGCGCGGTTGGTGCCCAAAGCTTGAAGGTCGCCGCACTGCCTTCAACAATCGCGCCGAGTTCTTCAGCCATTGCATTACCAGCATCTTCGCTAGCAAATACCGCATCAAGCACACCAGGTTTTTGAACCTCAGTTGAAGAGATAACATCGCCATTGGCATTGTAGGCAACAAAAATTATCTGAGATTTTAAAATAGTGCGAAGTGTGCTGTCGTCAACATCGATAGCTAGGGCAGGTAAGCTTGCAAGGTGTCGGAAACGCTCTTTCAATTCAGAAGATAGTTCTCCGTCTTTGCTTAGTTCAATTGCAGTTCCACCGACAATCTCTTTGTCATCGTTCATTGTGATGCTGTTGTCTAGTGCATAGAAAAGCTTCACAGAGTCTGCATTGCTAGCCGCTTCCCAACCAATTGTGGTTGCATCTAGCCAGTGTGCTTTTTGACCATCAATATTGACTGGTCGCTCTGAAATAGGGTCGTAGTACAACTCGCTGCTGCCATGGAAACCAAATACGCCTTGTGAATCGCCAAGCTTAGTTAACTCGACTTTAGAATTGGCACTGCCAAATGCTTTCTCATCACCATTGTGCAAGATGAAGTTCATGCATTTGTGTGGGTCAGAGGCATCTGGGTCAACTTTCAACACATAATAGGCACCGTAAGTATCGCTGATACCATCATATTCGTAAGGGCTGTTCCAGTCGGTTCCGGTTTCACTTAATCCCATGCCGACTAAATCTGTGCTGGTACAGCCTTCACCATTCCAAAGGTGCAGCCCCCAACCGTCGTAAGTTGAGCCAGATGAGCTGGCAGCGGCAACATCGCGTTTGTAGTAAATAACGACTTCGTTTTCAGCTGCAGGGTATAAACCACTGTTGCCAGGGGCTGTACCGTTGTCGCTATCATTATCACTACCACAACCCGCGATCAAAGTAGCGGTGAAGAGCGGTAACATTGCTTTGGCCAATGTAGAGCGTTTGAAGCTCTTCTTTTTGGTATTGTTGAAGGTATTTCGTAGAGAGATAATTTTATTAATATTTATGTTGTTCACGTTTTGATATCCATATTTCACTTTTTATGAAGATGAATATCCTAGCTTTAACCAAGGTCAACTATTTGTGATGGCAATGTATAAAGTTATTTTAAATTCGTAAATATAGGAAACCTAGTGTCAATATCACGCTTTGTATTTGGTTATTGTTAAATTAATTGGATCAATGACTCATTTGCATAATATCAATAATGTAAGGCGTAGAGGCTAGGCGTAGTTAATAAGGATGAGAGCTCATCCTTATTATTGTGAGTAATATATCGAATTGAGAGAGTGTTAATTTAATGTGGAAATTAAGTTATTTATCAATTAGCTAAAAGCGAGCTGTTCGGTAATTTATATTGATAGGTATATCATCCATTTAAGGATAACACCCAAGCCAAAGACGCCAGCGGTTTCAATTCAATATTAAAACTGCCAACACTGTTCTCAATGTCGAGCACTTGTTGCGCTATGCCTTCAATATATTCATTGAGTATGTAACGACCATCAACTAATTTGAGTTTTTGGATTACATCACTTGGAATCTTTAAGTGAATATTTTCAGTGGTATGTTGGCTGAAATTAGCTGCAACAATGGTTAGCTCTTGGTGGTCAGAGCGCAGAAATGCGTAGACTGAATCACTTAAGTTACAGCACTGGTGTAAGTCTTGGTAATCACCTGTTATCGATGAGTGCTCTAGCGAAAAGTTCATTACCTTTTGATAGAAGTGACGCAGCTGCTTTTCGTTTTCGTCTAATAGCCCGCCATCGAATGCGCCGTGGTTCATCCACTTTTGGTGTTGTGGGACTCCGATGTAGTCAAATATGGAAGTTCGTGAGGGCTGTCCAAAGCCTGCATTCTCCGCGCCCGGTTCGCCGACTTCTTGCCCAAAGTAGATCATGGTTGGAGAGCTGCTCAATAGAGCGCTGACTAGCATTGCAGGCTTCGCTATATTTGGGTCACCTACAAATTCAGGAGACGCGATGCGTTGTTCATCATGGTTATCCAAGAAGTGCAGCATGTGATGTTCAATATCCATCATTTGATGTTGGATTTTGGGGATGATAGCCGTGGAAGTATTGCCTAGCATGATGTCTTTTAGACCGTCGTACAGATCTACTTTGTCATAGAGGTAGTCCATTTTGCCTAAGTGGATATAGTCGCGATATAAGTCCGGTTGGTACACCTCAGCCATTAAAAAGGCATCTTGGTTTTTCATCTTTATAGATGAATTAAGGTAGCTCCAAAATTCGACTGGAACCATCTCAGCCATATCGTAGCGAAACCCATCAACACCTTTATTCAACCAAAACAAGGCGATATCTCGGAATTTAGCCCAAGAGTTAGGCACATAAACAGATTCCCAGAAACGGAAATGATCCATGTAATTGCGTTGAGCATAGTCACTCGGTAGTTCAGGGAAGTCTTTTGAACCGTCTGGTCGCATGCCATAATTGATTTTCACCGTTTCATACCAATCATCGAAACTAGGCTTGGCTAAACGTGAGCCGTTACCTGTCCATTTGGCGGGCGTCTCTATAAACGGGGAGTTTAGGTTGGGATGCTGTTCACCACCTAGCGGCGTAAAGGCGGGCTCTATGTCTGGCAATTCAAAGGTGCTGTTGGGAATGTAGTAGAAGTTATTGTCTTTGTGGTATTCCAGCGTTGTGTCATCTTGAGCGCCGAAGTCACTGACACCTTCTGGGTTGTTTAAGCCTTTATAATGACGCGCAACGTGATTCGGTACGATATCGATAATCACTTTTAAACCATTGTCGTGACTTCTTTTGATGAGTGCCTCGAACTCTTCCAAACGGCGATCAGGATTCTCAGCGAGGTCTGGATTGACTGAGTAGTAATCTTTTACCGCATAAGGTGATCCTGCACGGCCTTTTACCACGCTCGGGTGATCGTCTGAAATCCCGATGTGTTTGTAATCATTGATGATGGCGTGATGTGGCACTCCGGTATACCAAATATGAGTCATACCGAGTTTGCGGATTTCAGACAGCGCTTTGTCGGTAAAATCACTGAACTTACCGACGCCATTTTGCTCGATTGTGCCCCATGGAACATGTTGGGTGTTTTTATTGCCAAATAAACGCGTAAAAACTTGGTAGATGGCGTACTTTTGGTTGTACATATTTATAATTCCTTTAACTTCCATCATGTTATGTAGGGATGAAAGGGCTTGTTTATTCTTTGCAGGCTAACCGAATTACAATATGCCTTGCTCATCCTTATCAAAATCTACAGGGCGTAATTGCTACAGTATGTGAGCTGTTGCTCAAAAGGAGTCATGTTGTCTTCATCTATTCAAATCGTTATCACCTATTTGGTTCTGGTGGCGGTGTCTGTGTTGTTTGCGGAAAGTTCTAAAGCGCTGTTGGTGTGGTATTTGGTTATCGGTTTCGTGACGTTTTTTGTGTACGCGAAGGACAAGCGAGCAGCGATCAATGGCAATTGGCGTGTGCCAGAGAAAACTCTGCATATTTTTTCTGTTGCTGGTGGCTGGCTAGGGGCGTTGATTGCTCAAGATAAGCTGCGTCATAAAACGCAGAAGCAGCCGTTCAGAGCCATATATTGGGTGACAGTGGCAGTGAATGTTGCGGCGTTTGCGTGGACGTTAACCCCGAGCGGGCAGGCGACGTTTGGACGTTGGCTTAGCGAGGTTATTGGATACTTGTAATGAAATTGATGGCTAGTAATCACTTACTAACCATCATAGGAAAGCTATTTTGTTATAACATCGGAATCGTTGAGGCTAACAGCAAGCCTGCCATACCGTAGTTGAAGCTTTTGATACGGACTGGTGTTGTTAACCAGTGTTGCAGTTGTTTACCTGCCGCTGTCCAGAATGTCACGGATGGTAAGTTGGCGAGCGTGAAGATACCTGCGATGATCGCAAGCTCCCACCATGAACTGCCGCTGCTATAGACTGAAATTGCCGTCAGCGCCATCGACCAACCTTTCGGGTTCACCCACTGAAAACTTGCCGCGCCGATGAAGGTCATTGGCTTATAAGCCTCGGTGCTTTTGGCTTTGCCGCTCAATGCTATCTTAATTGCAAGGTACACGAGGTAAGCAAGGCTTAGGTATTTCAAGATTTGGTGAGTAACCGGATAAGCGTTGAAAATGCCCATTAAACCGAAGCCAACTAGCAGCAACATGGCTGCAAACCCTAGAGCAATGCCAAGCATGTGCGGAATAGTACGGGCAAAGCCAACATTTGCTCCTGATGTCATGAGCATGATGTTATTTGGACCTGGTGTGAAGGTCGAGACGAACGCAAACAAGGCAAGTGCGCTAAGTTGCTCTAAAGGCATTATGGTTCTCCAGCAAAAAATGAACGAAGTGACTGACCGGTCATGACTTTCACGTGTTGAGAAACATAGTAGGTGGAAAGTGAGGCAATTATGTGCTTTTATTTCCTCTATTATCACTAAATGCACAATAATAAGTACTTATGGATAGATTTGACGAAAGGATATTGCAAGAGCTTAAATTGGACGGCAGAATCTCCAATATTGAGCTTTCTGAACGAATTGGTTTGTCGGCTTCAGCGACCTTAAGGCGAGTACAAGATCTCGAGCGTAAAGGGATCATTCAAGGTTACCGTGCAGTTCTGGATAATGGCCTGATGGGCGTTGGCTTTATTGCTTACGTTTCGATTGGTTTATCGAGCCACAGCAAAGCGGCTCAACTAGAGTTTGAACAGCATGTCAGTATGGAAAAAGAGGTGGTGGAGTGCCACAACATTACCGGTGCCAACGAGTACTTGCTAAGGGTAGAAACCAAAGATCTACCGGGCTATAAGAAGTTTCATGCCGATGTGCTTGGGGAATGTGCTCAGGTGCAATCTATTACGACTATGGTTGTGATGGATACCCCTAAAGACGAACGCTAGTCGAGTTTTATTTCAGGAGAGGCGCAGTGCCAAATACCAATCAGTTGTTATTGTTCTTAGATGTGGTTCAACAAGGGTCGTTTACCAAAGCGGCAACCTTGCACGATATGGACAACTCATCACTCTCTAAACAGATCAAAAAGCTCGAGCAAGATTTAGGTGTTCAGCTGCTTAACCGCTCTACACGCTCGTTTTCGTTGACGTCGGCCGGGGAAGATATTCTCGCACAAACCTATGTGCTGAAAGACACTATCAATCAGATCCAAGGAATTGCAGATTCATACCAGTCTGAACCCAAAGGTGTGCTACGAATTACTTCACCGATCTATTTTGGGCAGCAATATTTGCAACCTATCATCACTCAGTTCATGAGAAAGTACCCAGATGTTCAGATCGTACTCTCACTAGACGATAAGATCGCCAACATCATTGCCGGGCAGTTTGATATCGCGTTTCGCTTCAGTAAGCTTGTTGAATCGAATTTGATTGCGAAGAAGATTGCCGACAGTAACTTCATGTTGGTCGCATCGAACGATTTTGTGAAGGAGCACGGAGAGCCGAAGACGCCACAAGATCTACTCGCGCTACCCGCGGTGATTTATACCAATGGCGATATGACAGTCGATCACTTGCGTATCAGTGAAGAGCCGCATGGTAATACCTTTCAAAGCCTGACGATTCGTGGCAACTATAAGGTGAGTGATGTTCGCACTATGGTCTCTTGCGTAAAAGATGGCTTAGGCTATGGCTTCCTTGACCAATCAAACCTGTATGCCTCAATGAAAGATCTGGGCTTGGTTACGTTGCTTCCAGATTACCCGATTTCAACGATTGATACTGCAATCTACGCTGTGTATCCGCACCGTAAACAGACCAAGCTGGTCAAAGAGTTTATTACTACAGTTCAAGATTATATTGGCTCTCCGACCATTTGGGAGAAGATGCAGCAAGGTTAGTTGTGTTTCTAATAGTTCAAACTAAAAAGGAGCCAGATCGTCACACGATCTGGCTCCTTTTTAATTGTTCCGGCTATCACTGATTTACAATGTAAAGCTTAGCTATAGCTGGCGTGAACGGCTCATATTCACTAATACCTATTAATGCTCATGAATCACTTCTTTACCACTCGGATAAGCTTTGGTACCTAGTACATGACCATCAACTTCTTTGCCATAGTAACCTTGGTGATTGTGGTAGCGCTTAGCATTGCTAGCAACATCACCCTTGTATCGAGGATCTTGTGGGCGTTCATGACTATTCACAAATGCAGCAACATCCCATGCATCTTGAATCGAAAGTTGCTGGCTCTTTCCAAGCGGCATGTTTTCATAGATGAAATAGGCAGCGGTGTTCACCCGGTGCATACCCGCGCCCCAGTTATACGCGTTTTCGCCCCACAATGGTGGAAAGTATGAACGTCCGTCAGCCCCTTTAATACCTTCACCATTTTGACCATGACAGGTTTGGCAGCTGGTTTGGTAAACCTTTTCACCACGAGCGATTGAGGGTTCTTGTTCAGGGTTTGCAATCTTAGGGTAGCCACGACCGGCAAGTTTACTGCGGCCATCGATTGGGTATTTGCTTAACAGCTCTTCTGGAAGAGGGAAGCTTTCCGCTTTACCACCGACTTGTAAGTCGGCATCGCTAATCTCAGGAACGGGTGTATCTTGCATGCCGTTCTTGTCTAAGATGCCGCCCATCGCCAGCCAGTATGAATACGCCGTCAGTGCGACCATCTCTTTTGAACCCTCAGCCGGTGGCAGACCATTCATTGAGTAGGTGAAGCAACCTTGGATACGTTCTGCGTAGCTGTTTACCTTGTCATTCTTAGCACGATACGCAGGGTAGGCCATGTACGCACCCCAAAGAGGGGCAGCGTTAGGCTTCATGCCCGCTTGCATGTGGCAGTTGACACAGTTTTGTTCATTGCCGACGAACGTACCACGCATCTGTTGTGAATCGACAAACAGGGAATAGCCCAGTTTTACTTTGTCACCAAATTCCCCATCAGGAATATCTACCAAGTCGCGTGGCACCAGATATTTATTATCTTGTGGTTTTTCAACGGCGGGCAGTTCGGTTTGGCGATCGGGCAACTCACCTTCGGCATAAGCGATTCCAGAGGCAAGGGTTGCGGTAATTAGAAGTAATGTTTTCATGCGAGCCCTTTAGTATCGGAAAGATGCGAAATAGTAAGAGAGGTTTTTGATCTCATCGTCGGTCAACTTGCCGGCGATATTGCCCATCATGTTTAAATCATCACCCTTACGAGTGCCGTTTTTCCAAGCATTGAGCTGAGTCTGAATGTAGTCGGCATGCTGGCTTGCTAGGCGCGGGAATTTGTCTACGCCCATACCGCTTGGCCCATGACAGGTTGCACAGGCTGGAATGTTTCTATCCCAATCGCCTTGGAATACAAGTTTACGATAGGGGTTATCGATATCAGCCTGTGAGCCGCGCTGCTCTAAATCGGTAAATTCGTATGAAGGTAGTGATGCAAAGTATTCTGCGACCTCACGACGAACTGCGGGATCAGATACACCGTCAGCCATTCCCTTCATGATCGCGCTTTGACGCTCACCACTTGAGAACAGAACCAGTTGATGTTCTAGATAGTCAGCATTGAGCCCTGCAAGCATAGGGGCAATGTTGGGCATGCCTTTACCGTCGGCTTGATGGCAGCCGCTACAAGTTTCTGCGGCTTCTGGCATTGGATTAGGTGCTGCTTGTGCAAAAGCGGATAAAGAAAGGCTTCCTAGAGCAGCGATGCAAAGCGTTAGAGTTTGAGTTTTAATTGTCAGCTTAGTCATGAGGCGTCGCTATTGGTTGTAATGCATGCATTTTCGACATAATTGGTTGTTCGCGCTATTGTGGATTTCCACATTAATTCACTTGGAACTTGAGGTGAGTCTCACATTAATAACCTCAATCACCATAATGGTATTGATGTGAACTTCTATAGGTTGATCCAACTGCCGTTTATGAAATGCAAGGGAACTGCCATGTTCGCCTCGGTATAACTGCTTGTTAAGGCTCTTTTATGGCACCGATTGTATAAGCATAGCTGCTTTATGGATGCGGGCTAAAAAAGTTGTGGTGAAATGAAGATTACCTAATGGCTTTGGGTTGATTACTCTATCTAGAGCGGATGCTTTATGTAGATTGGGTACTTTATGTAGATTGGATGTTTTATCCAAATAGGGTGCTTTTCTAGATCAAGGGGACGAAAAAACAGGGTAACCTCGAATGACGAAGTTGCCCTGTTGTGTTCTCATCTGCAAATCAGATAAGGAAGAGTTTTGATCAGTGATTAAGTTATAGCTTGCTGAGTTTAAGCTAGACCTTGTAGATCTTAGCCGGAAGCGCTTGTCTGGCTGCTGCTCCTACAACCCAATCTAACATGACGCCTTTGCCTTCTCTCGTCGGGTCGATCAAGCCTATATCATTAATGTTAACGCCATCGTTCGACTTCATCTTCACCGGTTGTTGTGTATTACCGATCCAGTGCGCACGCTCACCGAGTTCTTTATGACCAAAGCCGTGTTCAAAGCCTAATGTGCCCGGTTTGATGCCATCAATCACCATCGCCAACGCATGTGTGGTTGAGCTCGGTGTTTCAATAGCAAACACGTCACCGGTTTTGATACCCACAGAAGAGGCGTCTTGCGGGTGGATGTAAACAGGGTTTACTCCTTTAATCGATTCCAAGCGTGGTGACAAATTAGAGACCGCACTGTGAATGTTGGATTTAAAGTTGGTTAGGGTGAACGGCCACTCTTTTGCTGGGAACTGCTCTGCTAGTGGCGTTCCGTCCGCGAGTTTTTGTGGATACCATGTAGGGCAACCCATGTATTGCTCGCCACTGATGGTGTTGCGAGAAGTACCGAGCTTTTCATTCCAGATAGCCAATGGTTTGGTCCATTTGTACTTCATGGTTTCATTGGTATACGCATTGGTTGCGTCTTCAAAACGGCCGCCACGCGCAAAGATATACGCTACTTTGAGCATCTCTTCAGGCTTGAGCGTTTTGTTCATCACAGGGACTAGGCGTTCTAGACCAGACCAAACAATATCTTCCGCATCGACATTCGGCACGCCACCTTTTACGAACGCTAAGTTAGCAGCCGAGCGCAGGTAGAAGTCTTCAGCGCTATGAATACCGTGCCAGTTACCTTGATTGTCTTTGATTACGTTGTCGCCGAAGCCACCTAGGCCAAGCGTTTTCGCTAGATCAATAAAGAAGTTCTCTAGGTTGATGGCACGTCCGTCTTGAGTGCGGGAAGTTTTAGGCTCAACAATCGGCCAACGAGCGGTGATCGCTTTGGTCGCGACACCATGCCAAGGTGTTGCCATGCCCCAGCTCTCGTAGGTCACTGTGTCTGGCACTAGGTAATCGGAGAGTGCTGTTGTTTCATTGATGAACGCATCGATAGAGACGATCAAACCCAGCTGTTTGGGATTCTTAAGTTTCTCGCCTAATAGATTGTCTAACCCCGGAACGCCATAAAGTGGATTCGCCATGTGGTTGATCCACGCTTTCGCGCGGTAAGGGTAGCCATCAATCGCCGCTGATAAATGCTCGGTTAACAGCGGTGCAGAGATTGGGTACCAAGGCGCGCGTGTTGGGTAAGGTGATTCACCTGCCGCAACGCGACGTTTGTATTCGCTGGTCTTGTGATATGGGAATTTGCTGCGAGATAAGAACACGCCCTGTGGCTTGGTCTTGCCTTTAAACTTTGTAAAGTCGTAACGAGGACCTGCAACCGAAGTCGGGTAGCCACCCGCTTTCGCCATCGCACCGCCTTTCGCGTTGATGTTACCGATCAGCGCGTTCAGCATCAGAATAGAGAACGAGTTGTAGAAGCCGTTGGTGTGCATGTTGCCACCGTGAGTATCCACGACTGCTTTCGTCCCGTAACTGGTAAAGCGTTTCGCTAGCGCAATAATTTGGTCCTGCGGGATCTCACACTGCTCACTGTAGTATGCAAGGTCATATTTGAAGGCTTCTTCCTTCAATCTTTGTAGAGAAGACTTAACACGAACAGTCTGACCATCAACTTCTACGTCTTGATCGACGAACAGAGCCGCTTCATTCACCTGAAGATGTGATGCTAATAGTGACGTTGTCACATCAAGTGCAATAAATCCGTCATCGTCAGACATCGGTTCGCCTGTTTCTAGCAACCCTATATCCGATGCACGAAGCATACGCCCATTTTGTGGGTGCGACTCGTCACTGATCACAAGGTGAGATGCATTACACCAGTGTGTGGTGCCTGCTTTTTGCATCGCTTGTGCGCTTGGGCGAGACAAGAAGTCGTGATTGTATCGTTGGTTTTCGATGATCCATTGGATCATGCCAAGAACTAATGCTGAATCGGTGCCCGGTTTGATCGGTAGCCAGTTATTGCGATCGCCCGCCGCAAGGCTTGACGATCCTGCCGGAAGGCTTGGTGTCACTATGGTGTAGCTGAGTTTTCCGTTGGTACGAGCCTCAGCCAATTGTCTTGCTTGACGCTTGAACGGGTTACCCGCTTGAGCCGGAGACATACCGATGAAAAGAATGAACTCTGCGTTGTTGAAATCTGGTTTTAAGTGCGAGAACTTGTCTAGATCGTTCATGATCGCACCTGAACCCGCACGGAACGCGTAACCACAGTAAGAGCCGTGGTGACCAAAGTTGCGTGTGCCGTAGCTGTTAAATGCAAAGCGCTTCAAGATGTCGTCACGGCCTTCATTACCGGCATTGGTCACAAGCAGTTGGTTGGCTTTTGGTCCGTATTCAGGGTTGTTTGGATCGAGTGGTGTTTCGATGTCACGAATCGATCGTAAGCCCTCAACTTTACCTTCACCGAATAAGTCACCACCCTCGGTGATCTCAGAGATAAGTTGTTCGTAGCTGATCGGCTCCCACTTGCCTTCACCTCGTTTACCAACACGTTTTAACGGTTGAGTGATTCGGTATGGGCTGTTTTGAATCTCCAACATGCCGTTACCACGGGCACAGGCTGTCGAGCGGTTATTGATGCCTGACTCACCAGACAAGCCAATGTAGGCGTCTTTTACCGGTGTTTTGAACGGGATCTGCTGATCACTTGATAGTGGGTGATACGGATTACCTGAGATACGCAAGATCTCGTCATTGCGATTATCGATACGTACACGCAAGCCACACAGTGTCCAGCAACCAAAACACATTGATGGTGCAACGCGTTGGTTTGGATTCGGCGAGATCTTACCTTGCTCATCGACACTGTATTCCGTCTCTAGCGAATTACCGTGATGGATGTGGTTGGTTTTCTTACCCGCGGTGCCATCGATAGCACCGTGAACCATGTGTTTTGTGGTTGTCGCATAACCTGCAGCAAAAGCTCCAACACCACCGGCAGCAAGGCCTGTTTTCAAAAATTGACGACGTTTGTTATCCATGATGATTCCTCAGACTACAAGCTATGTGAGCGGTTAAGTGGTGAAGGTGTATTTTGGTTTGGCTTCGATGTTGTCTTTGGTGCAGAACCAGTAGACACGATCTCAGAGGCGAACAACGCAAGTGCTAACCAAAGACCACACATACCAACAATGCCGAGTAATCCTGCGCTACCCATCGGCAGTTCATAAGGGAATGGGCCAACATCGAAACGTGGAATGGTTTGAACTTCCATCATGGTGACCCAACGTACCGCCCATGCAGAAACTATGGTCGCAAGCGCAACACAGATAATTCCTAGCTTACTTTGCGATAGGCGTTGCAGTGGTAGAACCAAGATCATGCACAGCAAAATGCTGGTGGTCATGATGCCTAAATTGATGCCCCAAGCGTCATTCTCATACAGGCTGAAGTGACCATGGTTAGATGCCCAAATCGACGTGAAAATGATGGCAAGGCCACCCGTTAAGGTAATGGTTCTTTGTATCAGAGCTAGGTCTGTTGGTTTTAAGCTTGGCTTGCTTGAAGGCAGAAGAGCCCAAATCAACAGCGTTAAACCCGTTGCAGCAAAGAATGCGGTCGTGAACCAAAGTAGTGGAGAAGCCGGTTGATGCCAAAGCGGTCGGCTCGCCAAAATCGCAATCTCTGCGCCTGTATAAAGCGCGATGCTTAGGCCCGAAATAGCCGTCACAGCAGCGAGTGCAATCATCAGCTTTGATGATATTTGCCATTTACCTAGCGTCAGCCAAGACAAACGTTTTAGAAATGGGTTTTCACTTTGTTTAAGCTGTGCGATGTCGTCACGCAGGTAAACCCAAGCCGTCGTGACAGCCAGACCAGAAAATAAAGGTAGAAACAAAGAGCCCAATGACATCCATGACCAAGGTGTGATGTGAGCATAGAAGTGCCACGCACGTCCGGGTTGATGCAAGTCACCAGTAAGTGCTAATGGCCCAACAATCGCGCCGATGGCCATCACAAGCACAAGGGCAGAACGAAATTGGTGGCTGGTTGAGTTCTTGAATATCAGTGCAATCAAAAACAGAATAGCGGCCGCGTAAGCCGAACCAATGTAGAAGAAATATTGAACCGCCCACGGTAGCCAAGCGATCTCTTGAGCGGGAACTAACACCTCAGTGATATTCATGCTGTCTCTCCTTGTTTGCCTTGTGTCGCGATTGCCAATTCTTGTTTGCTAGAGGATGAGTTATCGATGGCGGCTGGATCATAAATCGCAGGTTGGCCTTCAATGTGACTAACGAATCGCTCGTTCATGCCGATATAGAAAACATGGGGGTTGGTATTCTGCTCTGGCTTAAGCACCTTGATGTCGTCTTGGTTTTCATTGAGCAGACGGTTGATCTCGCTGTTTGGATCTTTAAGGTCGCCAATGACACGCGCGCCACCGACACAGGTTTCTACACAAGCAGGCAGTAAGCCGTCTTCAAGGCGGTGTGCACAGAAGGTGCATTTGTCTGCGGTAAGGGTGTCGTTATTAATGAAACGAGCATCGTAAGGACAAGCTTGAACACAGTAAGCACAGGCTACGCAGCGTTCGTTGTCGACCATGACAATACCGTCTTCGCGTTGGAAGGTCGCTTGAACTGGACAAACCTTGATGCAGGGAGCGTTGTCACAGTGATTACAGAGACGAGGTAACATGAAAGATTTCACGTCTTGTTGAGCAGTCGAACCATCATCAAGGGAGACTTCATACTGTTTTACGGTGGTTCTGAATTGGCCAATTGGTGCTTGGTTTTCAACGCTGCAGCCAACAGTGCATGCCTGACAGCCAACGCACTTACGCAAATCAATCGCCATGGCGTAGCGTTTACCTACTTCGCCCTTGCGGTCAGGCTGGTTGTTATTGCGAATGGCTGTGCTGGCGACTGCGGTGTTGATTCCGGCAATGGGAATGAGCGCAACGCCGGCGGAAACTTTACCGAATTGGCTGAGAAACCGTCTTTTCAATGAGTCCATAGAGGTACCTATAAATGGGTATTCGATCTGTTAGGCTCATTGTCAGTTTTTGACCGTTCACGGGGTATTGTGGATTTCCACATACCCAGATCAAAGTTGATCTAGAACAAATGTGGTTTTACCAATCTAGCTGTTATGCTTTGTTTTAGAGGCTTATTTAAGGTTCATCGCG